>CAZCHW010000001.1:0-13795 GCA_964498375.1 uncultured Syntrophomonadaceae bacterium
AACCAGTTCTGCCAGGGGATCCTGCAGGCGGCGGGCGATTGATACAGCACTTCTTTCGGCAACATCAAGATTGGGAAATTCTTTTTGGGCAGTTTTGGAGGCTGAATAGACACTGGCCCCCGCCTCGTTAACAATAGTGTATTCCACGGCAAGGCTGTGCTCACGAATCAGTCCGGCAATAAATGCTTCACTTTCCCGGGAAGCAGTTCCGTTACCGATGGCAATGCAATCAATTTGGTACTGATCAAGCAGCTGTAAAACTGTTTTTGTTGCTCCCTGGAGATCGTTTTTAGGGGCTGTGGGAAATACTGCGGCAGTCTTTAACAGTTGCCCTGTTTCAGAAACACAGGCCAGTTTACAACCGGTGCGAAATCCGGGGTCCCAGCCCATAACCCGGCGGTGACGGACCGGCGGCACAAGAAGTCTTTTTTTCAGGTTTTCCCGGAAAACAATTAGAGCGCCTGCCACAGCTTCATCAATTAAAGCCTGCCAGACTTCGCGCTCCAGGGACGGGTGAATCAGGCGCCGGTAACTATCCGCGGCTGAGGAAACAATCATGCTGCGGCAGAGATCATTCTGCTCTTTCCGCAGGTATAGTTTTTCAATAATGGTAAGGACCTTGTCCTCTTCAACGGTCAGCTTCAAGTCAAGCGCCTTTTCTTTTACCCCCCGATTTACGGCAAGAACCCGGTGTGATTTCATTTTAGCCAGGGGCTCGCTGTAATCAGCGTAATCGTCATAAGTTTTTTCCTCTGTCATCCCTTTTTTCTCCACCACGGCTTGAGCCTGCCGGTGATAAAGATCACGGAGGTTTTTGCGCACAGCGGCATCATCGGAAATAATTTCAGCTATTATGTCGGATATCCCCTGCAATACTGAGTTGCTGTCGGGCAGCTCTTTTTCGGGATCTAGATATTTTTCCGCCTCCCGGGCCGGGTTTACAGACCCTTCCAGCACAGCCAGCGCAGGCGGTTCCAAACCTCGCTCACGGGCCACGGAGGCTCTGGTTCGGCGTTTGGGTCTGAAGGGGCGGTAAAGATCATCCAGTTCGGTAACGGTAGTTGCTTTTACAATTTCTTTTTGCAGTTCAGGAGTTAGCTTTTCCTGGGCTTCTATCAGGCGGAGAACTTCAAGCCGCCGTTCTTCAAGATTACGGTAATGGTTCAACTTTTCCTGCAGCAGTCGCACTTCTTCATCTGTCATCCCACCGGTCATTTCTTTGCGGTAACGGGCAATAAAGGGAACAGTATTCCCTTCGTCAAGCAGTGCTGCCGTTTGTTTAATTTTTGCTTCGGCCAGGGCCAGCTCTTTACTGATACGCTTGTAGATTTTTTCCTGCATTGTCCGGATCGGCTCCCTACTTTAATCTCTGTTGCTATCAGCCTTTAGTATAACACGGTCTGTCAGACAGAACAGTTTAAATTAATTTTTTGGCCTGATCAGCGGAATATTGGCCCGGCACAGGGGACAATCTTCAGGCCGGTAAGAGTCGATTTGCAATTTCAACAGGGCTTGCATGGGCACCCCAAAATTGGGAGGAGCCGCCGATCGGTCTACTATAACCGAAAGGGCAACAATGTCGGCCCTGACTTGCCTGAGGATTGATAAAACTTTTTCCACCGAGCCTCCGGTCGTTACAGCATCCTCTACAACGAGAACTCGTTCACCGGGTTTAATGATAAAGCCCCGCTTTAAGGCCATCTGGTCGTTGTCCTTCTCGGTGTAAACAGCCCGGGCACCGAGCTGACGGGCAACTTCATAGGCAAGCAGGATTCCGCCCAGGGCAGGACCGATCACCGTCTCTATTTCAGCTCCCTGAAATGGTTCAGCCATCCAGCGGCAAACTTTTTCAGCTTCACCGGGATATTGCAGCAGTTGGGAACACTGCAGAAACCGGTCGCTGTGTCTGCCCGAGGTAAGCTGAAAATGACCATCTATCAGAACTCCGGTATCTTTCAGCAGGGTTGTCAATTCTTCTTTATTCATTTAGAGCACCCATCTCTTTCAAAATTGATTTTGTTGCTGCCACTGGATCTTCTGCCCTGGTAATCGGGCGACCTACAACAAGGTAATCGCCTCCTACCGCGGCCACATCAGCCGGGGTGGCAACCCTGGATTGGTCGTCCAGCGATTCTCCGGCCGGCCGGACCCCGGGCGTTACGGTGATAAATTCTGAACCAACAGCACATTTGACCGGGTCGATTTCCAGGGGTGAACAGACTACGCCATCCAGACCGCACTCGGCCGCAAGCCTGGCCAACCTGGTTACCTTTCCTTCCGGGCTGCCAGGTGAACCAATTTCAGCCAGGTGCTTTTCATTCATACTGGTTAATATTGTCACAGCGAGAAGAATTGGCCGGTTAGAGCAGCTTTCGATTGCTTCCCGGGCAGCAAGCATCATTTCCCGCCCGCCTGTAGCGTGCACATTGAGCATGGCAACCCCCAGGTCAGCGGCGCGGCGCACTGCCCCAGCGGCGGTATTGGGAATATCATGAAATTTAAGGTCTAAAAATATCGGGCCCCGTTCGGCAAGATTGTAAACAAATTTCGGTCCGCCGACCATATAGAGTTCCAGTCCTACTTTAAAGGTTACACCAAGGGGGTTGAGCCTTTCGACAAGATCCATTGCGGGGCCGGTTTTCGGCATATCAAGGGCAACGATTAACTGTTCTGGTTTATACTTCAATTTTTTCTCCTCCTGTGCGAGCCAGGCCTTCCATCTGGGCCAGTGTCGCTATCTGATGTTTGAGCATATATTCTTTCATTCCGCTGATAATTTTAGCCGGCAGATCGGGGTCATAAAAAAGACCGCTGCCGATGGCAACAGCCCTCGCTCCAGCTAAAATAAACTGCAGCGCATCGGAAGCAGAAGATATACCTCCCATCCCAAGGACAGGGACATTAACAGCAGCAGAAACCTGCCAGACCATTTTCAGGGCTACCGGCATTATTGCCGGGCCAGAGAGCCCGCCAAAGCGGTTACCAAGCAGAGGTTTTTTTGTATCAATATCAATTATCATTCCGGAAAGCGTATTAATCAGCGAGATAGCGTCGGCTCCTGCTTCTTCAGCAGATTGAGCTACCGCTACGATGTCGTTAACATTGGGGGTCAGTTTTACCAGAAGCGGCAAGTCAGTTTCCCTTCTAACCGCGGCAACAACGCAGTAGGTTAAATCAGGGTCGGTGCCAAAAGAAAGGCCGCCTGCTTTCAAGTTAGGACAGGAGACGTTGATTTCAAGGCCGCATATTCCTTCCACTCCGTGCAGACCGGCAGCTACGTGGGCATAATCATTGATATTTTTACCGATTATGTTGACGATTATTTTCGGGCCGAGTTTGCGCAACAGAGGCATATCTTCTGCAACAAATTTTTTGATCCCCGGGTTGTGCAGACCAACCGCATTGAGCAATCCTGAGGGAGTTTCCACCAAGCGGGGCGGAGGATTACCGGGCCAGGGATCGACCGATACCCCCTTGGCAATAATACCGCCCAGAGCGCTAAAATCAAGCAATCTTTCAAATTCACGGCCATGGCCAAAAGGTCCGGAGGCAACCAGGACCGGTGTGGGCAAATCAATCCCGGCCAGGTTTACACTGACATTCGGTGTGTTCATCGTGCAGGTTCACCTCCCCGGCGGGAAAAACTGGCCCATCGCTGCATACTCTAAGATAGCCATTATCGGTTTTAACTGCACAGCCAAGGCAGGCACCGATACCACAAGCCATCCGTTCTTCAACAGAAATCCAGGCCGGTACTTTATATTGTTTAGCCAGGTCAGCCAGGGCAGCCAGCAGGGGGCGCGGTCCGCAGGCAAAGAGAGCGCTGCTTTGCCCGATAAACCTTTCTGCAGTTACCACCGCTGTTCCCTTTTCACCCCTGCTGCCATCTTCAGTAACTTCAACTACTTTTAAGCCGGGCAGATCAAGGTCTTCACGCGGACAGGCCAGCCGATCTGCCGAACGGGTTCCGTAGATCATTGTTTTCGGTTGGTCATTACTGGCGGCCAGGAAAACAAGCGGAGCAACACCCATTCCGCCGGCAACCAGAAGAGAACCCGGCGGAGGTGCGGGAAACCCACGGCCCAAAGGGCCAAGCAGGCGCAGAGTTGTCCCTTCCTCAGCTTCCGCCAACAATGCTCCACCACGGCCGCCCACTTCAAAAAAGATTACCAATTCGTCTCGTTCCAGGTTAACATTACAGATACTGTACGGGCGGGGCAGCATATAACGGTTTTCTGCTTCGGGCATGTGCACCATGACAAACTGGCCCGGTTTTGCCTGCCGGGCCAGCAGGGGAGCAAAGAATGTGAGTCTGTAAAAACCAGGGGCAGTCTGCTTTTTTTCAATCAATGGACAGATTTCCATGCTGTAATCCTGCCTGACATTTGTATGCAAAGCTGTTTCCAACTGGACACCTTCTTTCCTTTTAATTTTCAGATCCGCCCGGACCGAGTATATCCACCCGGTCGACCAGATCAAGCTCTTTCACTCTCACTTCAACCAGCTCACTGCGCGAAGTGGGCACATTTTTCCCAATATAATCGGCCCGGATCGGCAGCTCGCGGTGTCCGCGATCAATTAAAACGGCCAGCTGGATAGTAGCCGGCCGACCGAGATCAATCAGGGCATCCATAGCCGCCCTGGTTGTTCTGCCTGTATAGAGAACATCGTCAACAACTATTACATGCCGGTCATCAACTTTAACGGGAACATTACGCTGCTGAACTCTTGGTTGTTCACTTTTTTCCGAAAGATCGTCGCGGTAGAGGGTGATATCGAGGTGCCCGAGAGGGACTTCCATCCCTTCAATCTCCTGCAGAAAGGTCTGTAACCGGCCTGCCAGGGGAATGCCCCGGCGGCAGACACCGATGAGGACAATATTTTCAATTCCTTTATTGTGTTCTATAATTTCATGGGAAATACGTCGCAGAGCCTGTTGGATTGCTTTTTCATCCATGACAGTCGCTTTGAGAGAGAGCTCCATCACTATACCTCCTCCGGGTCGGAGGCGGGCGGGGCGGAAGAATGCCCGGCATAAAAACACCGCCCGGTGTTTTAGGAGCGGGCGGTGTACAAATATACCTATTCAATCGCTCCCTTGCCAGCCTCACAGGACTATCTTTAAAGGGCGCCTTACTTAGCCAAGCTTATCATTAATTACCGGTGCTGTCAAGGTTTTCGGCGGGATCATTTTCAGGTTCGCCGGAATCCGGGCCGGTATTTTGCTGATCTGTTTCAACCCCTGTTTCCCCAGGCGAAGGTTCCTCTTCAGACCCAGGATCAGGATCCGGTTCCGGGTCGGCCGGCAAATCAGGTGCTGGTTCATCTGCACCGGTTTCCGGTTGTTCTTCGGGGACCAGGTCAGGTATTATATCAACTTCAGGCAGATGTTCCGGCTCTGGCTCTGTTACGATCGGTCCCGGCAGTTCAGACCTGCTGCGTAAGGCTACGGTAACCCCGAAAACAGCTTCGATAATCTCGATCCGCTCTGCTTCATCGATCACCAGGTAATAAATATTTTGCCCGTTTCTGGCTGAAAGGCGACCTTCCCCGCTGAACACCCTGGTGGTAATTGACGTGGAATCAACCCGAAAACCGAGCAGGCTTAGTGCGGCAAGTTTAACCGGGCTGAGATCGGTTTCAATATTTGCCTGGACAGCTCTAACCAAGCCAGGCACCCCGGTTATGCCTGAGGGAGTAAAAATTTTCCTGAATAGAGCGATTAAAGTCTTTTGCTGCCTTACTGTTCTTCCCCTTTCGCCACCGAGATAATCAGCGCGGTTTCTGGTATACTGGAGCACCTGTTTTCCATTCAGCAGTTGATAACCCTGCTCGATCTGCACCGCACCTCGGCCATAGTTACCCCTGAATTGATCTTCAACATCAATGTAAATTCCACCGACAGAGTCGACTATTTCTGCCGCACCATCCATATCAACGATTAGATACCCGTGAACAGGCACTCCTCCGAGAAATTCCTGGATAGTCTGCAGGGTCTTGTTAATCCCGGCCTGGTGCCTGTCTTCCTGCTCTGTGACGCTATAGTAGCCATACATGTAAGAGTGGTTAATCTTATCATAGAGATCCTGATCGTGAATCAGCACATAACTGTCCCGTGGAATACTGACCATTGAAACTGAGGCTGAACGCGGATTTACAGCAGCAATTAAAATTGTGTCGGGTCTGAACAGTGTCCCTTCACTTTCCCGTGCTGCCGATCGATCAAAACCTAGCAGGACAATATTTACGGTATCACCTGCGCTCTCAGAAAGCGAGACTGATGCAGATGATTCAGGAAAAAAGATTTCCGGAAAAAATGCGGTTGCGATCATGAATAAAACAATTAATCCCAGTAATAACAGGACCATTTTAAACAGAAACCTGAAGAGCGAACTTTTACGTTTTTTTGCCATCACTAACCCTCCAGTCAGGTCAGGGTCAACAGCAGATATTGCCGTTAGGCGGGTCTGTCCTTTAATAGGTTTGCAGCTTATTAAAGGGGAAAATACGCAGAACCACCCGCCCCTGCACATTGGTCAGGGGAACAGGACCGATCTGACGGCTGTCGCTGCTGTGATTGCGGTTATCACCGAGCACATATATATGACCATCAGGAACGGTTACCGGTTCAATGTCGATGGCAATAAGTTCGTTGATGTAATCTTCATCCAGGGCTTCACCATTGCGGTATAGCTGTCCCTGGTGTGATTCAATAATATCGCCTGGCAGACCAACTGCCCGTTTGACCCACATGTGTTCCCGTTGTTCACGGGCCAGCAGGGCAACAAGCGGGCTTTCCAGGATCCGATCGGCTAACGTACGCAATCGCTCGACCCTGCTGTCGATTATGACTACTGCTCCATGTTCGGGAGTTGCGCCAAACACATATGGGGTCAGGAAAACAATAACCCGGTTGCCCCGGGAATCGAAAGTTGGTTCCATGGAGACATCGTTTATATCATAGGTTTGCACTACAAATATACTGATAATCAGGGTAATGACAATGACCAGAAATATTTGCCCGATCCAGCCGACCAGGGTTTTAATTGTTTTTGCCATTTTATGAGTCCTTCTCTCCACAATATATTTTCTCAGTAATGAGAACTGCAGGCCTCGGTCGTTGATGATTAATTATATCCCTTTGTCTGAATGGTCGGCAAGCAGTGGTTATTCAGCCAGTCTGTTCTGTAAAGCATAGATGGCCAGCTGGGTTCGGTCCCGCAGGTTTAATTTTTCCAGCAGATGGGTTACATGAGTTTTTACTGTCCTCTCGCTGATATACAGGGATTCGCCGATTTCCCGGTTTCCCATACCCCGGGCGATCAACTTAAGAACATCCAGTTCGCGAGGGCTGATTTGCTCATGTTTAGAAGTTTCTTTTTCTGAACCGCTTACCTCCCTGAGCATCCGGGCCGCAGCCAGGGGGTGCAGGGTCGGCTTGCCGGTTGCAGCTGCCCTGATTGCCTGAGCCAGGTATTCGGCTGAGAGATCTTTAAGCAGGTAGGAAAATGCCCCGGCCCGCGCTGCCGGAACGACAAGGTCATCCTCAGCCTTGCTGGTTAAAACGATAACTTTAGATTCCGGGCTTGCTGCCAGGCAGAGTTGGGTCCCTTCCACACCGTCAACTCCGGGCATTATTAAATCCATCAGAATAACATCCGGCTTAAGTTGCGCCGCTTTGTCAGCAGCTTCATTACCGTCTGCAGCTTCGCCTACCACCTCAATATCTTCCTCGGTCTCAAGGTAGAGTTTCAAACCTTCGCGAACCATGCCGTGGTCGTCAACCAGCATAACTCTGATCATCAGTTTTCATCTCCTTCAACCATTAACGGAGCAGTTATGGTAATGGTAGTACCTTTACCAGGCACGCTGTCAATTTTAACTTCTCCACCAATGGCCAGGGCTCTTTCTTTGATACCTGATAAGCCGATACTGGTCGGTCGTACTGCTTTTTTCAGGTCAAAACCCGCACCATCATCACCGACTGTCATCACCAACCGCCGATCTTCACAGGCCAGAGTAAGGGTAATCTTTTTCGCTGCTGCATGCTTACCGGCATTGTTGAGAGCCTCCTGAGCAATGCGGAAAAAGTTTTCACCAACCTTTTGACCCGGTTTCAGGTCGAGATTAATTGATGTTTCAAGCTGCCATCCTTCACGATCGGCAACACCCCTGCTGTAATCAAGCAAGGCCGCACCCAGCCCCGTCTGTTCAAGAGTAACCGGCCGCAGCTCTAAAATAAGCTCACGAATCTGGCTGTGCGTTTGCCTGGCCATCGTTTCCAAGGTTTCTATTTCTCCGATAACAGTCTGATCCATGCTTTCAATTTTTTCCAGACGACGTTTAATCGCCGCCGTCCGCATGGCCAGAACAAAAAGCTGCTGATTAACCGTGTCATGCAGGTCGCGAGCAAGGCGCATCCGTTCTTCCAGCGCTGCGCCCCGGCCTGCCTCTTCTCCGAGCAGACGGTTTTGTTCAGCAAGATCGCGCAAGCTTTTTACCGCATCGTCTAGCTGCATTGCCATCTGGTTCAACTGATCTTCCAGCCATCCTACTTCGTCATCAGGGCCAACTGAGAGTCGGGCTCCGTAATCACCGCGGGCCAGGCGTCCTGCCAGGCGTCCTGCCTCCCAGAGACGCAGTTTAAACGAACGGGTAATCAGCGCTACAACTATTGCCGCCAGTAGACCAACTAGTATCCCGGCTGCCAAACCAAGCAGAGAGGAAGTTAACCGCTCGAAACCCTGTAAGTCAGCTGCCGAAAAGGCTAACAGGGCAACCAGGGTCCCAGCTGCCCCTGCAGCAAGGGCAACCAGGGCCAGGCGCCACTGTAAACCTAAACTGCCCTGACGGTTCACCTTAAGCCCCCCGGTATTGCCGGGGCATAGGTTACATTTAGTTCGCCAATACCAAGTTTTGCTTCAAGTATAACTGTTGCTTCAGCCGCAGGGGCCTCCAGGGTTTTCCGCATGCTTAGGCCGGCAAAACCGCTCCGTTTTTCGCCAAACAGGTTCAGTTCGCCCAATCCTACCGAACCTTCTACTTCCACGTTGATGCCGTCGGGCACCTTGATATCCAGCTCGCCAATTCCAGTTTTGACAAAGATTCGGTGTGTGCCGGGCTGAATATCGGCCGTGGTTAAATCAATAACCACATCCCCGATGCCGTGATAAAAATCGAGATTCTGATCTAAAACCCAGGGAGTCCGACCGTGGTACAGATCGCCAATATGGCGCATTTCTGTGTAGGTTTCACCCCAGTCTTCGCCAAACCAGTCAGCCCGGTGAAACCAGCGGCGCCGGCTGTGCCCCGAACGGTCGCCAATCAGGATACTCAATCCGATAGCAACCAGAATCAGCGGCCAACCGTACCGGGCAATATCGCTGCCGTCGAGTACAGTTGCCCCGGCGTTGGCAAGAATGCCGAACAGGCCGATTCCGCCAACCCAGAGCCCCAAACCGAGTAAAAACCAGGAAGTAATGCGGTGGCTCAGGCTTTCCCACAGGATCGTGACCCCGATAAGCAGCAGTAAAACCGGCCAAAAGGCCAGACCAAAATTAAAAACTTCGGTAACCTGAAGTAAAACCAGGATGCCAAGGGCCAGCAGGATTAATCCCCAAATTTTTTGTTTCATTTCTAATCGCTCCTTTATTGTTTCGCGGCAGCACCCTTACCTGTGCAACCTGCACTGTTATTGTAGCAGCGATTAAATCCAGGGGTAAGGATCGCCAGTCAGATTTAAATTCATACCTGAGAACGATGCTTCCCGCTTTTTAGTTAGAGTTTTAACCGGGGATCTCCTGCTTAAGTTTATGGTAAAATTAATGTACACCGGCTTTAACTGCCGGCTAACCCTTGGAAGCGGAGGAGGAAGCGGTTAGATGGATAAACTTTTTTACCCTGCCTCAATTGCCATTATCGGCTTGTCATCAAAGCCAACCAACATTCCCCGCCTGACCCTGGAGAACCTGTTAAGATGGGGTTACAGGGGCCGGATTTTCGGCGTCAACCCCCGCAGCGATGATGTTCATGTTGACGGAATCAGGATGTACCAAGCCCTTGAGGATCTGCCTGAAATTCCGGACCTGGCCTACTGCATGATCCCAGCACCTTTGATTCCGGAAATGATGGAGCGATGCGGAAAATTTGGGATCAGGCGCATGGCCATCCCTTCAGGCGGCTTTTCAGAGTATAGCGAAGAAGGTAAACTGCTGGCAGAAAAATTGCTGCAAATTGCCCGTAAATACGGAATTAGGTTTGTCGGGCCGAACAGTGTCACTGTTGCCAATACTGATAATGGACTTTGCCTGCCCTTTGTAGCCCTGCATAAAGCACCAAAGGGGGAAATGTCGATTATATCTCAGAGTGGCGGAGTAGCGTTAACCATGCTTAACTACCTCTTTGATGAAAAGATCGGGCTGGCCAAGTTTGCCAGCATTGGAAATAAGCTCGATCTTGATGAAGTTGACTTTTTAGAGTATTACGGCAGAGATCGGCAGACTAAAGTTATCTGTCTCTACCTGGAAAGTATCAACCGCGGCCGCAAGTTTATTGAAACGGCAAAAAAAATTGATAAACCGATTGTAGTATACAAAGCCAGCACAACCCAGGCCGGAAACAAGGCGGCGATGAGCCACACAGCCGCCCTGAGCAGCGATGAGGCAATCATCGATTCGGCCTTCCGGGAAGCGGGGATAATCAGGATTGATAACTTTCTCGATTTTGTTGAGGTAACAAAAGCTTTTCATCTGCCTCCAATGCGCGGCAGACGGATTATGGTAATGAGTCCGGCAGGTGGGTTTGCCGTGCTCGGCGCCGACCTCTGTGAAAAAGCAGGGTTTGAATTTGCCGATATGGGCGAAGGTTTTTATAACAGCCTGAAACAATTCAGTAATGCCGGGGTGATCAAATTTTCAAACCCTCTCGATATGGGTGATATTTATGATCCCAACCTGACAGCCCACGTGATTTATTCAGTTATGCATTCAGAGCAGGTAGATGGTGCAATCTATATCAGCCAGCGCCCCCAGATGCCGGATGGGGAAAATATATTCCACAAGATGTTCATGACCGACCTGTCCAAGGAAGCCTGGGGTTCGATATTATCATCGGGCAAACCGCTCGGTATCTGCCTTTTCGGGCCAACGAGCAAAATCCAGCAGACCAAGCGATACGTGGAATTTCCCATTTTCAACAGCCCAGAAGAGTTGATTAATGCCCTCGCGGTTCAGATGAATTATTATTCACAGAGGCAGGAAATTGAAAAGAGAAAACCAGCGGTTGCACCGGACGGCATCGATCACCAGTCAGCCCGGCAGTGGATGCAAAACCGGCAGGGTAATTACGGGGAAGAAACCCTGGAATTGTTGCAAAGTTATGGGATTGCAGCAGCAAGATCAAAAACTGCGGCCACTGCGGAGGAAGCAATTGCAGCAGCCCATCAGATTGGATACCCTGTAGTTCTTAAAGTTATATCTCCTGACGCTTTGCACAAGACTGATGCAGGAGGAGTAATACTTGATCTTGACAATGATGACGCTGTCAGAACTAGTTTCAACAGGATCAGGGAAAACCTGATTAGTTACAACCCGCAGGCTCAGTTCAGCGGGGTAAGGATTCAGCCTATGGCTACTGAGGGTTACGATCTATTTGTCGGTGGACGCAACGACCCTTCATTCGGCCCGGTCGTTTTCTTCGGCATGGGCGGCATCTATATAGAAGTAATGCAGGATTTCGCCAACATGCTTTGCCCTGCCCACCGGGATGGTATCGAAATGCATTTTGCCGAATTGAAGGCCAACCAGATTATTGGCGGCCTGCGCGGCCGGGAAGCAGGCGACAGAGAGGCCTTTATAGACCTGGTCTGCCGCACTTCCCACCTGCTGGCCGACTATCCGGCAATTAAGGAGATCGATCTTAACCCGGTCCGGGTATTTGCTGACGGGCAGGGTGTCCTGGCCCTCGATGCCAGGATTCGTCTAGAATTTTAAATTCTACTTGAACGAATAATTCCAGAGCAGGGGATAATTTCAATTCCCTGCTCTTCCAATCCATCGAGTAACAGATTCATTCCGAGAGAATCGCTGGAAATATGACCGGCAATGACCACGTTAAGGTGATGTTTCTCGGCCTCGGTACGGTGTTTATCGGTCATATGCATGCCCACAATTGTTCCAATACCGGCCTGGGATAGTTTTTCATAACTTTTTTCCGAACCGCTGGTGCCTCCGGTCATGTCAACCAGAACCTTGCCGGCCCGCCGCTCTTTACTGCCCAGAATAATTTCTGGCCCAACCCCGTAACTGCCTGATTCGGCATATTCAGGTATATCCTTCAGCAGCTTGACCAGGTCACCTACAGTACGTGGTTCTTCCTGATCAAAAAGCTCCTGTAAAAAAGCAGTAACCTGGTTGTCCGCTACTGTATGGGCACAGAGCATAGCAATACCGAGTAATTTTGCTGCATCAACAGCCCGGTTATGGTTAATCGGCATCAATCCGCGCTTAACCTCGCTGATCCGGGACGACATTAATGATTCGGCAACATTAATCGGCACCCCAAAACGAGCCATAATATCTTCCTGCAGGTGCATCACATTATGCAACGCAGCCAGGGCCTTGCCTTCGGGGTGATGAGCCATGATCAAGTCAATTGGCCTGCCCTTTTCACCAAGGCGATCAGCAAGCAGCACTTCACCGACTTCAATATCGACTCCGACAAGCATCCTTTTGACTTCCCGTTCAGGATCACCACAAAGGATACGGGTATCACTATACGGATTGGTCAACCTTTCCCGGTCAAATTCTTTTTTTTCCTCATCCTTCAGCTGATCATATTTTTTCAGTTCTTCCTTGAGCGCAGCTTCCACTCCGGCCGGGGTGCGCGGATCTTTATCAATACCCCGGGCAACGACATAATCATATATTGCTTTGATTTTCATCGCACCTGAACTCCCTTCCATGACTCTTTTAAAATTTATCCGGCAATGCGGTTTATTTCGTTGAGAAGGCGGTCAATTTCCTCCTCCGAATTATATGGTGATAAACCTATCCTGACCAATCCACCCTGTTCTGCCAGGCCCAGCCTTTCTACCAACCGGGCGGCATAAAAATGGCCGTCCCATACAAACAGACCTTTTTCACCAAGCTGGCTGGCAACCTGATCAGCACCGATTCCATCAATGGTAATTGCAACAGTTGAAGTGCGGGGGTAATTATCGGGAGGGCCGTAAACTTTCACATTTCTCAATGTTCCAAGGGCATCGAGCATTTTGCGAGCCAGTGGCTGTTCGTAATCTTCCATCACTTTCATCCCGGCAATGACTTTTTCCCGGCGGGAGCGTGGTTTTTCTTCCAGGGTGCTGAATTGACTGCCCAGATCGGCGATGAACTCAACCGCTTCACCAGCGCCGGCAATGCCCTCGTGATTTAGCGTCCCTGTTTCAATCAGGTAGGGGATTTTGTCATACTGAACCCTTAACTTGTATGCTTTAAGTTGTTCAAATCGATCCCGACGACCATAAAGAACTCCGATGTGAGGTCCAAAAAACTTATAGGCCGAGCAAAGCAGATAATCTGTTCCCAACTCTTTGACATCAATCGGCCCGTGAAGAGCATAGTGGACTGCATCAACCACAGAAATTGCGCCGGCCTCGCGAGCCAGGGCAACCATTTTCTGCACGTCGCTCACCGTTCCTACAGCATTAGAAGCATAGTTAAAAGCCGCTACCAGGGTTTTATCACTTAACTTTGCCCTGTAATCATCAAGGTCAAGAGTACAGCTTTCCGGATCAAAG
>CAZCHW010000001.1:13805-20324 GCA_964498375.1 uncultured Syntrophomonadaceae bacterium
ATTTTAAAACCCCGTTCAGCAAGAGCCAGCCAGGGGCCACGATTAGCTTCGTGATCAATCTCGGTAATTATTATTTCATCACGCCGGCCTTTATTACGACCAAGGGCTAAAGCCAACTGGAACATTAATGTAGTAGTATTCTGGCCAAAGGCGATCTCATCAGGCTTAGCTCCTAAAAAATCGGCCAGGGCGGCACGGGCTTCCCTGATTATCCGATCGCTTCTCTCACTGGTTAAGAATGCTCCGCCTGCATTGGCGTTGCTGTTAACAAGGTAAGATACCATGGCATCAATTACTCTCTGAGGCACCTGTGTGCCCCCCGGACCATCAAAATAGGCAGCACTGTATCCGTTTACCACCAAATCAAGAGCCGGAAACTGCCGCCTGACGTACTGCAAATCATAAACCATCATTAACCCCCCCCATTTCAGATTAATAGTTTGTACAGAACCTGTGTACTGCATCTAAGAGGAAAACCAGTGTAAAATACAGGGCAAACCTGATTGACTCAATTATAGCATACCTCTGGCCTTGGCATGGAGCAACACGGCAACTAATATTTGCAGGATCAGGAGCTGTTGCGGAGAATAAAAAAAGATAACATAATTGGAGAAAGGTAAACATTCCATTGACAACAAGCACAGGAATCGCCAACAGGATAAAAAGCGGGCTGCTGATTGATAAACCGCCTGATCGCTCAATCAAGAAAATAAATATTCAGCGGACTATTATGGTTTTTTACATTCTTCCGCTGCTGCATCTGGCCCATGCCGCTTATTTTTACCTGCTGTTCCTTTCAGAAAGCCCACTATCCGGAACAGCTTTACATAACTGGCGGATCGGGATTATCAGCGCACATCTGGCAATGATGGTGCTGATTGTTATTCTCGGCCTGGCTGCACTCACGGTTCGTAAAAATCAGGTGGATTACAGCAAGAAGGGCCTGCTTATCCCCTATCTCACTGCAGTGATGTATCTGCTGTTCGGTTCTATAGTCTGTGCAATAGATCAGCTTATTACACCTTCGATCAATCCATTTCTGGTGGCCAACCTTGGTATTGCCATGGCAATTATTATCTATCCGTTGATTTCCCTGCCGCTCTACGCTTTAAATTACCTGGTCTTTATAGTGATTATTCCTTTTACCCAGACCGACCCAGAGCTGCTTTCATCAGTTATGGTTAACGGTCTTACCGCCGCAGTACTGGGCCTTGGACTGTCATTAATGGTCTGGCGTTCCAACACCATTACAATCAGGCAGAACCGGTTAATTGAAACTCAGAACAGGGAGCTGGAAGAAAAAAATCGTCAGCTCACTTACCTGGCCCGGACAGACACGATGACCGGACTTTTAAACCGGGGCTATTTTACCGACCTGCTGAAAGCAGAAATAAAGCGGTTACAGCGTACCGGTGAAGAATCGCAGCTGCTTATTTTAGACCTTGACCACTTTAAAGAGATTAATGATCGCTACGGGCACCCAAACGGCGATACTGTTTTAAAAATAGTTGCCGGCGTGATCAGGGGACAGCTGCGGACCACCGATCTATTGGCGCGTTTTGGAGGGGAAGAATTCGCCATTCTACTGCCCGGAACTTCCACCGATGGGGCCCTGCATGTTGCTGAAAAAATTCGCAGCGCAATTGAAAACTGCACTTTTACCGGCAAGCTTGAGCAAATAAAAATTACCATTAGCATTGGCATGGTTACACTGGGCCCGACTGGTGCAGATTCATTTGACAGGGCTTATCACCAGGCCGATCAGGCGCTATACCTCGCTAAAAAGGACGGCCGTAACCGCATTGAACAATCGAACTCAGTAGCAAAATCAAAACGGGAAGCAGACCGGTAAAATGGTCAGATGCCGTATAACCGCTATGACAGAGAAAGCGCGGGATTTTCCCGCGCTTTCTTTACTTCTGCTGTAAAAATAACTTTTACTGGTTATACCAGCTTAACCCGACCATTACTTCCACATCACCAGGCGAAAGTGTGTAAGCCGGTGTATCGCTTTCTGCCGGAATCACGGCCAGCCAATCTGTATTGCCAGTGCCGGGAACTGCTTTGGCATTGACATACCGGGCCGTATCTCCATCAAGATACTTAACCCTTACTTTCAGGGTGCTTAGATTGCCGTTTGCAGGAAGCTCTCCTTCAATAATACGAACCTGAACCAGCCAGCTACTGGAGAATTCTTCAAAAACAGCCTTATATAGGTTGTCGCCATCAATTGCATCCAGCCAGGCCGGGAAGGTGAGCGGTGCGAGTACGCTTGGGCTTCTGTACTTGATACCGCCGTCGTAATACATTTCCACCAGGGGTTCGGGTCTGGCAGTCAGATAATCCTCATAACCGGTACTGCCACCTTCAATCATTGCAACAACTTCTGAATAGGTTAAATCATCAGCAAGGGCCTTGCTGTAGTCAATAATTACCGTTTCGGCAGACCCCCCGTCTACTGCCAGCGTTACTTCAATCCATACAGAACGCGAGTCAGCCAGGCTGGCCCGCAGGGCGTCTCTTAGGGCTTCGTACAGACCTGTAGGATCATTAAGGGCATCTTCATAATTAACCATAACAACATCACCAATCTGGGAAGCAAAACCGGTAGAACGTTCATAGTAAATATAGGTCGGCGATGGTTCCTGGGCAAAAGCGGAAGGTGCAATGAGGATGAGCAGGATCATCATTAATAAAAACGCCGGTAAAACTCTTTTTAGATGAGGCATATCTTGTTTCTCCCTTCAAATTTAATATTTTTATCTATATGTAGAGCAAGCAAAAAAATTTGAACCCGGCTATCCTCTCCCTTCCTGATCAGCTTTCATTTGGTTAAAGGCATTAATCACATTCAGACCGGCTGGTATGACCAAAACATTTAAAGGTCATTAACTGTAAGTAGTAAATCCTGCACATGGCCGGCTGAATCGTTTTCAACCACTGATATGTTCAGCTGATCACCGTCCTCATAACCGGAAGTCACCAGCTCCCAGCGCGCTCTATCCGCGTTGTAAGTGAGCCCCAACCCGTCGGCAGTTACAGATTCTGCTTCCTTTTCTTCATGCAAAAATATCCACACATAGGTGAGATCAAACATATCTATAAAGGCCACACTTCGTTCAAGATCAATTATATCTGCGCTCTTATTGCGACCTGGAAGATTCAGCTGATCTTGAAAATAAAGCAAACCACCAATCAACAGAACAACTAAAGCAATAGTGGGAATTACCAATTTGCCTGCCTTGCGCCGCTCTGCATATTTCGTGTTTCTGGCTTTTTCAAGCCTGCTCATCAGACAATAACTCCCTAAAATTTTGCTATATTTTACAATGGTATGTCATTATAACAATTTTCTGTTAATCCTGTCAAGACAACCAAGTAAATACTACACCTTTAAAGTTAATTAATGGTAATGCTTATTTTTTGCTCAAAAGAGCGGCCGCAAAAATGAAAAAGCCGGAATATTACGGATTAACCAGAACAGGAGGATGATTGCCAGCCAGGACCAGAGCCAGACAGGGGCAATCCGCACCTGAGCAAGGCTAAAACGGGGATTTATAAAAACTTTCAAGATCAAGAAGAGGATATAAAAAAACAGCGGCATCATCATTACTGCCAGAACATTACTCTTTAAGGCCAGCAGTATATTGCCATTTAAAAGGTGGATTACAGAGCGAGTAGCCCCGCAGGCCGGGCAAAGAAGACCGGTCAAGCGATAAAAAAGGCAGTGATCAGGACGCACTAGCTCACGCAGTTCCGGGCTGCGCACGTAAAAATATACAGCGACCGCAACCAGCAGGGCAAATAAGAGTAAACCCCGCTCGAGCCAATAGCTGAGGGGGGTTGTACCAGTATTCTTCATTATTAAAACCTGTAAAGTTCCTGCTCAACTACATTAAACAGTTCAGAAAAGAGCAGCTGCCCCACAACGGCAAAAACAATACCTAGAACAATGCCAACTGCCCCGAGAATTATGCCGGCCAGGGCGTATTTCTGCTGACGCTGCATAGCCAGGATGCCGCAAATTAAAGCGACCAGTCCGAGCACGACAGCCAGGTAGGGACAGCAGAGGAAAAAAATTGCCGCCAGGATACCGGTTACCAGTGAAACAGTGCCCAGGGTGTTGTCCGGTGACTGTACCTCCACCGGAGTTGTTTGATCATCCATAATTATACCCCCATTTCAAGTAGATTAATTGTTAAGGTTAAAGTCAAACCGCCATTGGTCACCCAGCAGTTCTTCCCACCAGTCTCCCGGTTCATCGACGCCACCCTGCCCCTGATCGGGGTTTTCATCTTCTACAGGCGGATCTTCCTCTCCAGGCGGCTCTGCCGGAGGCTGTTCTTCTCCCGGTGGTTCTTCCTGATCTGGCGGTTGCTGATCAGGTTCATCAGGTGGATCTTCGTCTCCAGGCAGCAAGTCTGGATCTTCCGGATCGGGAAGCAGTTCTATGTGCCCGCTGCAGGATCTGCTTGGCGCATATTTATTAATAAAATAATCGCTGCGGACGGTTCCGGCAGCCCGGCAAAGATCGGTTGGCCGCAGACCTGTCTGACTGCAATATTCCAATCTTACTATTCCATCCGGACGCGAAAATTCCTTTTTCTCCAGATTTTTAAAAGCCTCCAGAAAAACTTCACGCAGAAAAGCGGTGGAATAACGCCAGCCCTGCTGTATTCCACCCATCTTGGGTTCATCAAAACCCATCCAGAATGAGGCAACCAGGTTGGGCGTATACGCGACCAGGTAGACATCTTTCCAGTTTTCTGTTGTCCCGGTTTTTGCCGCTACAGGCCGATCAATTTGTAAAGCCCGGCCAAGGTATAATCTGACAAAATCCTGCAGAATATCGCTGACTATAAAAGTAGTTTGCGGGCTGAGAACCTGGCGGGGGTTCACTCTTTCTTCGTAGATAACCACCCCGTGCCGATCAATGATTTTTTCCACCGTGTGGAGATCTACTCTTACCCCATTATTAGCCAGCACACTATATGCCTGGGCCATGTCAATCGCTGATACTCCGTAGGTAAAACCACCCAGGGTTAGTGCAAGGTTGTCAACCTCGCCAGGTGAGATCGTGGATATACCCATTTTTTCAGCATAACTGACCCCAACCCGCGGTCCCAAAGCCTGAAAAGCGCGAACAGCAGGAACATTGTAAGAGTAATAGAGCGCTTCCCTGGCTGAGATCATCCCCCTGAAGCGGTTATCAAAATTTTTAGGACGCCAGTTCTGCGGGCCGGTGAAAGGCGAATCATCAAGCGGTGTACCTGCTCCAGCCAGAACTCCTTCTTCCAGGGCAGGCGCATAGGTAATAATTGGCTTGATTGCTGAACCAGGTTGCCGCAAAGTGGTAAACCGCAGAATTTCATCGGCGCGTTTTTGATATTCACGCCCGCCACCAAGGGCAAATATTTTACCGGTACTGGGGTCGGCAACAACAATTGCTGCCTGTGGCTGGGGAATGCCGTTTTCCTCATCAACCAGTTCCTGCAGTTGGGCCCGGGTTAAATCCCGACCCGGAGGCAGTTCGGCAATCGCTTCCCTTACTTTAGGCATATCAACAATAATTGTCGAAGGGTACAGGCTAGTTCGGCCAAGCACATCTTCGACATGAAGCTGCAGTTCCGGTTCCAGGGTTGTGAAAATCCTTAAGCCTCCGGTATATATGGCCCGGTAGGCTTCTTCCCGGGAGCCGATCGACGGCATGGCACTTAAAATATTAATCAGTTCGTGGTGAACCACGTAATCAACAAAATGAGGATAGGGATAATCGGGGTTACGCGGCTCCGCATAGGCAAACTGCTGCATCAGGGCCTGCCGATGACCGCTTTCACTTAAGTAACCCAACCTTTTCATATTGGCCAAAACTATACGCATTCTCATTTCGGCCTCGACGACATTATCAACAGGGTTGTAATAGTTAGGCGAACGAACTGTCCCAGCCAGCATTGCCGCTTCTGATACATTTAAATCTCTGACGCTCTTGTTAAAATAGGTCTGGGCGGCGGCCTCAACCCCGTATGCCCCGTTCCCAAAATAGATCCGGTTAAGGTAAAGCTCAAGGATCTCTTCCTTGCCGTAATTCCGTTCCAACTGCAGGGCCAGCCATATTTCCTGAATCTTGCGCTTATAGGTGGTCTCCGAGGAAAGAAAGGCATTCTGAGCCAGCTGCTGGGTGATAGTGCTTGCCCCCTGAACTATTTCTCCCGCCTTGAAATTAGCGTATGCAGCCCGCATACTGCCGAAAATATCAAAACCAAAATGGCTGTAAAACCTTTCATCTTCAACAGCGATAAAAGCCTGTTTAACGTGTTCAGGAATCTCTTCCAAACCGACAATTATCCGGTTTTGCTCTTCATGAAGAGCTGCAATTTCTTCGCCATTGCTGTCGTAAATGTAGGATGTTTCCACAGTGGCCAGCTGGGCGGGGTCAAACGGAGGGGCATCGTTCACATAATTAACAACAACTGCTGCCGCTGCTCCTCCGGCAATCAGGAAAAGCGTAACGATAAAGAC
>CAZCHW010000002.1:0-8156 GCA_964498375.1 uncultured Syntrophomonadaceae bacterium
TATGAGGAGAAGCTCGATGAACTGGCCAGGCTGGCCGAGATTTGGGATTGCACTGCCTGTCATACCTGCGCTGTTCGCTGTCCCAAGGGTTTAAAACCTCTGGAAGTTTTGCTCGGCCTGCGCACTATGATTGTTGAAAGCGGTAAAGTAGAGCCGACAGTCCGTGACGCCCTGCAAAGCGTACTCCTGGAGGGGAATCCCTGGGAGAAGCCGAGAGCTTCCCGCAGTGATTGGATGGAAGACCTAGATGTAAAAATAGCAGAACCTGGTGTACCGGTAGAGAATCTGTTCTTTGTCTGCTGCACGATTGCTTATGACCGCAGGGTCCAGTCAATTGCCAGGAATATCGTTAAAATCTTGAATAAAGCCGGTGTTGATTATGCCTTCCTTGATGATAGTGAAACCTGCTGCGGCAGCGAAGTATATACTCTTGGCGAGGAAGGGCTTTTTGAAATGCTGGTTGAGGATAACACGGAATTGTTAAACGAATATCAGGCCAAAAGGCTTGTTTGCCTATCACCACACTGTTTTACCACCTATAAAACCAAATATCCAGAACTAAAAGCAGAAGTAATTCACTATACCCAATATCTGGAAGAGCTGCTCAATGAAGGGAAAATTACCTGGAAGGGTGATTTGCAGAAAAAAATTGTTTTTCACGACCCCTGTTATCTTGGGAAGCAGGGTAATGTATACGACGAACCCCGAGCCCTGTTGAAAAACATTCCCGGTGTCGAATTGCTTGAGTTTGACCGCCGCAGGGAACGCAGCCTTTGTTGTGAGGGAGGCGGGGGTAAAATGTGGGTTGAGTCGGAGTCGAAGAAAGAACGCCTTGCAGAAACTCGCATAAAGGATGCCAGGGTCCTTGAGGCTGATATTGTAGCGGTAGCCTGCCCTTTTTGTGTCCTCACCCTTGAAGATGCGCTGAAGGGCCTGGGTTACGAAGAAGAGATGCGCGTAGCTGAAATAATGGAACTCCTTGGTGAGTTTGTTGAAGTTTGAGCTGTATTTTAATTTTGGCAGGAGGTGGATTTACCGATGAAAATGTTTGTTTGTATCAAGTATGTGCCCGATACTTCCGAAGCGGAAGTTAAGGTCAATCCCGATGGCGTCACTGTGGACAGCAGCCGTTTTTCATTTGATATCAATGATGCCGACAACTATGCTGTAGAAGAATCGGTATTAATCAAAGAAGCCGGAGAAGGCGATATTACTGTAGTTTCAATCGGGCCGAAGCAATCAGATGTGATGATTCGCATGGCTCTGGCCAAAGGCTGCGATCAGGCAATTCGCATTGAAGATGACCGCTTTGCCGCACATGATCCCCTGATGGTTGCCAGGGTTCTTTCCGGAGCGATCAAAGGCCAGGATTTTGATCTTGTTTTAACTGGTTGCATGGCCAGTGATGATGGCCATATGTCGACCGGAGTGGCTCTTGCTGAGGAACTCGGTGTTAACCATGCTTCAATGGTGAAAAAAGTTGAACTGCTCGACGGTAAAGTAAAGGCACATCGCGAACTTGAGGGCGGCCTGCTTGAAGTGGTCGAGCTGGAATTGCCGGCTGTTTTAACGATCCAGACCGGAATTAATGAACCGCGCTATGCTCCGATTCGCGGAATTCGTGCTGCTCAGAAAAAAGAGCTTAAAGTAGTTAATCTCGATGATCTGGGAGTTGATCCGGCGACAGTCAGTCCTGATGCTTCGATGGTTGTTCTGGAAGAACTTTTCATCCCTGAAGTTGAATCCTCGGCTGAATTTATTGAAGGTGAAGTTGATGAAAAGGCTGAAAAATTGGCTTCCATTCTGGTTAAAGGAGGTCTTGTATAATGGGTAACATTATTGTTCTTGCTGAACACCGTCAGGGAGCTTTAAGAGACGTATCTTTTGAGATGATGGCGATTGCCCCCAAGCTTGCCGCAGACATGGGTGGCGAGGCTATTGTCCTGCTGATTGGCAGCGGGATGGATGCGATGGCCAAAAAGTTGGCTTCCTTTGGCAGTAAGGTAATGGTAGTAGATGATCCTCTCTTTGAAAATTTTAATGCCGAGAAGTATCAAAAAGTACTTTCCGCTCTGATTGATGATTTAAAACCGGCCCTGGTGATGACCGGGCATACAGCTCAGGGTGTTGATTTCATGCCGGCCCTGGCAGTTGAGAAAAATCTGCCCCTGGTTGCTGAAGCGGTTGCTCTTGAATTCAAGGAGAATGTTTTAAAGGCAACCCGCCAACTCTATTCAGGTAAGGTTAATGCAATTGTAGCGTTTAAGCCTGCTGATACCTATCTGGTAACTTTCCGTGAAGGGGTGGTTGAATCTCCGGAGGGAGTAGCTGAAGGTGCAATTGAAAAAGTAGACTCGCCCCTGAAAGAAGATCTGCTATACCGCAATTTTGTTGAATATATTGAGGCAGAGGTTGGCGATGTCGATATAACCCAATCGGATGTTCTAGTCTCCGTTGGCCGTGGCCTTAAAGAAGATAAAAACCTGCCGGTTATTGAAGAATTGGCTCAGGCAATTAAAGCCGATATTGCCGGCTCGCGGGCTGCAACTGATGCCGGTTGGATTCCCCACGACCGCCAGGTCGGTACTTCCGGAAAGTCGGTTAAACCCAAACTCTATATTGCACTCGGTATTTCAGGAGCTTTTCAGCATGTTGCCGGAATGAAGGGTGCAAAAACTGTAGTTGCGATTAACAAAGATCCCGAAGCTCCGATATTCTCTGTTGCTGATTACGCGATTGTTGATGATATGTTTAAGGTTGTTCCAAAGCTAACGGAAAAATTAAAAGAGCTGAAGAGTTAGGCGTAAACCAGGGTTAATTTTTGCGGGAGGATGGAAAACCAGATGACGGAAAAACCTAAAGTGGGCGTCTATGTCTGTCATTGCGGAGTAAATATCTCTGCAACGGTAGATGTGGAAACAGTTGCCGAATATGCGCAAAAACTGCCCAACGTGGAAGTGGCGCGCACCTATTCATATATGTGTTCTGATCCTGGTCAGTCATTGATAAAAAATGATATTAAAGAGCATGGCCTGAACCGGGTGATAGTGGCCTCATGTTCTCCCCGCATGCACGAACCAACTTTCAGGAAAGCTATTAAGGAAGCCGGCCTGAACCCTTACTACCTTGAAATGGCCAATATCAGGGAACAGTGTTCTTGGGTGCATGAGGAAATAGAAGAGGCCACGGCTAAATCAAAAAAGTTGGTAGCGGCAGCGGTAGCTAAAGTAAGGTTGCTGGAAGCATTGGAATCAAAAGAGGTTGATGCTGAACCGGCTGCCCTGGTGATTGGAGCCGGAATAGCCGGAATTCAGGCCGCACTTGATATTGCCGATGCCGGTTTTAAGGTTTACCTGGTTGAAAAGAGTCCTTCAGTTGGCGGGCGGATGGCCCAGCTGGATAAAACTTTTCCCACCCTGGATTGTTCAGCCTGTATTCTGACCCCGAAAATGGTGGATTGTGCAGGTCACCCCAATATTGAATTGCTGAGCTATTCTGAAGTGGAAGAGATTGGTGGCTACGTCGGCAACTTTGATGTTCGGGTGCGGAAAAAAGCGCGCTATGTCGATTTTGACAAATGTACCGGTTGTGGTGATTGTGCCGCATCCTGCCGGGTTAAAGACCGGTTTCCCAGTGAATTTGACCAAGGCATAGGTAAGAGATCGGCAATTTATTTGCCTTTTCCCCAGGCAGTCCCGGCCAAGTACACTATTGATCCTGAAGGCTGTTTATATCTGACCAGGGGAAAGTGCGGGAAAGGGCCAAAGTGTGTTGAGGTTTGCAAAGCCGGGGCAATTAATTTCGATCAGGAAGACGAAATAGTCGAATTCAGGGTTGGTGCAGTAATTGTGGCAACCGGTTTTGACCCCTTTGACGCCGCACGAAAGCCGGAATACGGCTACAGCGACTATCCCAATGTAATCACCGGCATGGAAATGGAAAGATTGGTATCCGCTTCAGGGCCAACCGGTGGTAAGGTTACAATCTTCAATGGTGAGGAAGAAATCGAACCAAAAGAGGTTGCCTTTATTAAATGTGTTGGTTCCCGGGATGCCAGTGTAGGCAATGAATACTGCTCGCGTGTCTGCTGCATGTATACTGCAAAGCAGGCTCACCTGATTCGTGATAAGATACCCGGCGCCAATATCCGCATCTACTACATGGATGTGCGGGCCTTTGGCAAGGGATTTGAAGAGTTTTATGACCGGGTGCGCCGGGAAAATGTTCGCTACATCAGGGGTAATCCTTCGGAAATTTTTAAGCGAGGAAACAAACTGGTTGTCAAGGTAGAAGACACCCTGACATCAACTCCCCTCGAAGATGAGGTGGACATGGTAGTTCTCGGTGTTGGTCTGGAACCACGGGCAGATATGCGTGCACCAATGGAACTGCTGCGGCTTTCCCAGTCGCCGGATCGATTCTTTCTGGAAGCGCATCCCAAGCTGCGACCTGTTGATACAGCTACAGATGGTGTTTTCCTGGCCGGTTGCTGTCAGGGACCAAAAGATATTCCCGATACGGTAGCCCAGGCTAAAGGGGCTGCTTCTTCGGCATTGATCCCGCTGGCCAGGGGCAAGGTTATGATTAGTGCCCAGGTTGCAGAAGTAGATGAATCTACCTGCCGTGGCTGCGGCTTTTGCGTAAATATTTGTCCCTATACAGCAATCGAACTGGTGACTATTAATCGTTTTGGCCACGAAGTTGAGGTGGCCAGGGTAAATGAGGCGCTCTGCAAGGGCTGCGGTTCCTGTTCAGCCGGCTGTCTCTCGGATTCTATTCAGCCAAAGTCGTTCCGTGACCGCCAGATTTTACCACAGATTGCGGCATTGGGGGTCTTTAAATGAGCAATAATTACGAACCTAATATAGTAGCCTTCTTATGTAATTGGTGCTCCTATGCCGGAGCTGACCTGGCAGGAACCAGCCGGGTGCATTATCCGGCCAACCTAAATGTAATCAGGGTAATGTGTTCCGGCAGGGTAAATCCGCTCTATGTGATGAACGCCCTGCAGCAGGGGGCCGACGGGGTGTTGGTTTCCGGATGTCATCCCGGAGATTGCCATTACATGGAAGGTAATTATTATGCTCGGCGGCGCATGGGTCTTCTTAAAGATCTGATGGAATATGTCGGGGTTGACCCGCGACGGTTTCATATGAGCTGGGTCTCTGCTTCAGAAGGGCATAAGTGGAAAGAGGTAGTAGAAAAAACTGTTGAAGATGCACGCGAAGCCGGGCCTTTTGAAGGGTTCAGGCGTCGGCAAATCGATTGGTAAGAGGGGGTATGGATAAGTGGATCTGGAACAATTACGAAAAACCGCAGCAGAGGTTTTAGCCAGAGATGATGTCAAGTACCTGATCGGCTGGAAAAAGGGTACTTATGGTTACCGGGTTGCCCCTGTCTTTATCGAAAATGCCGACGATGTTGCAGAACTTATTTTTTCACCTCTTTGCACGGCCAACCTGGCTACCTACCTGACCCTGACTGAAAAAAAACCTTTGCCCCGCGGGCAGGAGGCAGATCAACGGAAAGTAGCCCTGCTGGTAAAGGGTTGCGACAGCCGGGCGGTTACCCAGCTTATTGTTGAACACGGTATAAACCGTGACGCGGTTGTAGTGATCGGCTGCCCCTGTCCGGGGGTTGTAGATCAAGCCAAACTGGCGGAGATGTTTCCGGAATCAGCAGCACCGGCAAATGTTGTATGGAGCGAAAACGGTTTTACAGTGCAGGTTAAAGGTGAAACCCATGAAGTGCCAACAGCAGAGATTTTAGCTGAAAAATGTAAGCTCTGCCGTTATCCTAATCCGGTAATCAGCGATGTAACTATTGGCGATCCCGTTGATCCCCGTTCTCCCGTGGAGGATGATGGCGTCAGGGAGGTTGAAGGTAAAACCCTTGAGGAGCGGGAAGCTTACTGGGAAGAGCAGTTTGCCAAGTGTATCCGTTGCTATAGTTGCAGGAATGTTTGTCCGCTCTGCTACTGCCAGGATTGTATCCTTGATCGACTGAATCCTACCTGGGTTAATCGTGCGGTCAATTTTTCCGAGAATACTGCTTTTAATATTGCCCGGGCTTTTCACCTGGTTGGACGCTGCATTGAATGTGGAGAGTGTGAGCGGGTTTGCCCTGCTAACATTCCCCTGGGCAAGTTAAACCGTAAGATGGCCAGGGAAGTTCGGGAAAAATACGGCTTCGAACCCGGGATTGAACCCGAAGCTGAGCCGTTCCAGGCCAGCTTTAAACCTGACGATCCCGAGGACTTCATACTCTAGAGGTGGGTGATATATCAGCGATGCTGTTGAATAAAGAAAAGTGGTCTGATTTTGTCGGAAAACTGACCGAAAAAAACCTCTGGGCTCCGAAGCTCGAAGGTGAAGCGATGCGATTTGCTCCGGTCGCTGCCGGGGAAATTCCTGTTCTGGATTACAGGAATACCAGGGTTCCACCAAAAGCCGTTGTTTTTCCCCAGACAGAGACCATGTACCGTTTTCAGCTCGGTGATCTGGAAATGACAATTCCTGATCTGGACGAAGAGACAATTGTCCTGGGTTTGCGGCCATGTGATGCCAGGGCTATTAACATAGTTGAAAAGTTATTCAGCTGGGATGTAGACGATCCTTATTACATGCAAAGGCGTGAACTGGTGACATTAATTGGACTTGCCTGTAAGGAACCGGGAGCAAACTGCTTTTGCACTTCGCTTGGTGGCGGACCAGCTTCCACAGAAGGGCTGGATTTATTGATGATTGATCTTGGTGACAGCTATCTGTTTGAAGCTATTTCTCCGAAAGGAGAGACCCTGATGGAAGAAGTCGGTGATATGCTGACTGAAGCCGGCGATGAGAGTGCAGTGCTTAGAAATCAAGCAGTAGCTGATGCTGAAAAACTGATTAGTCGAACAGTTGACCACGCAGGGATACCTGCAGGGTTACCTTCTCTCTGGGAAAATTCTCTCTGGCAGAGGGTTTCAGCTTCCTGCCTTGGTTGTGGGACATGCACTTATCTCTGTCCAACCTGTCATTGTTTTGACATCCAGGATGAAACAGAGGGTTTTGAGTCCAGACGTTGCCGGATTTGGGATTCCTGCATGTTTGAAGAATATACCCTGCATACTTCAGGGCATAACCCCCGGCCAACCAGAAGTGAAAGAACCAGGAACAGAATAAATCACAAGTACAGCTATTATGTAGATAAATTTGATGTTATTGCCTGTGTTGGCTGTGGCCGATGCATTAACCTCTGCCCTGTCAATATTGATATTATAGAAATTCTCAGGCAGGTAAAGGAGGCGCTCTAATGACAGCAGAAAACCCTTACATCCCCCACATTGCGACTGTGGAGGACACCTGGTACGAAACAGGCGGTGACCGCTGCATTAAAACCTTCAAGGTGGTTTTTGATGACGAAGCAGTTCGAGATAGCTGGAACCACCAGCCGGGACAGTGTGCTATGATTGGCGTTCTCGGTGTAGGTGAAAGTATGATTTCTATATCTTGCTCACCTACCGAGGGTAAATTTCTTCGTTTTTCAGTGATGCGGATGGGTAAAGTTACCCGGGCCTTGCACCAGTTGGAACCGGGGGATAAAATGATGGTACGCGGTCCGTATGGCAACAGTTTTCCTGTAGATCAATGGCAGGGTAAGCAAATTTTAACAATCGGCGGCGGGGTCGGCCAGGCACCCTTGCGGCCAATTATTGAATATGTCAGGGCAAATCGGGACAATTACGCAGGGTTAACGATGATCTATGGTGCCCGCACTTCGGGAGATCTCTGCTTCAAAGGTGAATTTGAAGAAATGAGTCAATGTGACGATCTGTCATGTCATTTGACCATTGATGTAGAAGAAGAAGACTGGCAGCACAATGTCGGTTTTGTTCCGCAAATGCTGCTCGACCTGAATCCTTCCCCTGAAAATACAATTGTGATCACCTGCGGCCCGCCAATCATGATCAGGTTTGTTCTGGAAAACCTGAAAAAACTCGGGTTTGAAGACGAACAGATCTTTACTACCCTGGAAAACCGGATGAAATGTGGTATCGGCAAGTGTGGACGTTGTAATGCCGGTGGTAAATATGTCTGCAAGGACGGCCCGGTTTTTAATTACGCTCTCTTGAAGGATATACCGGAAGCTTTCGCTTAAACTGCAGGGGACAGGTA
>CAZCHW010000002.1:8166-20083 GCA_964498375.1 uncultured Syntrophomonadaceae bacterium
CAGCTTTTATCTGCCTTACCCTGACTCAGAGTGGCAACTTCCTGGTTAAACCGGGCATACCCTTGTGGCAAGTGGTTGATTATGCTAATATCTATTTAACTTACAGGGAGGCTGCTAATCGTGGAACAATTTGGAGTGGTGACTGAAACCAGGGGCGATAAGGCTAAAGTTAATTTGCAGAGGCACCTGGTTTGTGAAAATTGTGGGCGCTGTGGCATTTTAAGCGGAGCAAACAAAAGAGATATAATAATCGAAGCGCAGAATCCGATCAAAGCAGAGGAAGGCCAGCGAGTTCTTTTGGAATCTGATGATCGCCAGGTTATATTTCTTGCTTTCATGTTATACATGGTTCCGATACTTACCCTCGCTGCCGGAATTATTTTGTGGCTGTTGGTGGTAACTCCCGGGCTGAATCTTGAAGGCAGTCAGGAACTTCCTGCAGTTGCAGTCGGTTTTGCCCTTATGGCTGTGGTCTTCATTCTACTCAGGGTTTGGGATCGAAGAGTTAAAGATAATCCACGTTACAAACCGGTAATAACAGCGTTGCTGGATGATGGGCTGACAGACAGCTGCCCGGACCAGTAATGACTAATATAATAATCAACAGGAGGGTGCCAGGTGTCAAAAAAGTATAATGTTGCAATTGTCGGAGCAACCGGAATGGTTGGGCAGAAAATGGTCGAGATATTATTTGAACGCCGTTTCCCGGTTAACAATCTTAAATTGCTTGCTTCATCTCGTTCTGCCGACAGCAGGGTGAAAGCAGGCGGGCATGAATTCATAGTTGAGGAACTGGTTGCCGGTTCTTTTAATGACGTTGACTATGCTTTCTTCAGCGCAGGTGGTGACATTAGCGAAAAATTCGCACCGGAAGCTGTTTCCCGCGGGACTGTGGTTATTGATAACAGTAACGCTTTTCGGATGGAGGCAAATGTTCCGCTCGTTGTTCCTGAAGTCAATCCTGATGATGCTTTTAAACACCAGGGAATTATCGCGAACCCTAATTGTTCAACAATCCAGATGGTTGTTGCACTGCAACCGTTACAGCAAATTGCCGGAATCAAACGGGTAGTTGCCTCAACTTATCAGGCAGTATCTGGAGCAGGAAAAGAAGCTGTAGACGAGTTATACGGTCAATGCAGGGCTGTTTTGGAAGGGAAAAAAGTCCCGACAGGGCGGATTCCGCACAAGGGAGCATTAAAAAACTATCAACTAGCTTTTAACTGTGTTCCCCAAATAGATGTTTTTGTCGAAGACGGATACAGTAAAGAAGAAATGAAAATGATCCGGGAAACCAGAAAAATAATGAATTTGCCGGAATTATCGATAACAACGACAACGGTTCGTTTGCCGGTGGTGAACGGTCACTCAATATCTTTAAATGTCGAGCTGGAAAAGCCATTGACAGCAGATCAGGCCCGTGAACTGATGGCCAAGTCTCCGGGAATTAAAGTGATCGACAACCCCGATCAGCTTGAATACCCAATGCCGGTTGATGCCGACGATGATGATGCTGTTTTTGTCGGACGTATTCGCCCCGACCATTCCATCAAAAATGGCCTGAATATGTGGGTAGTCTCTGATAATATCCGTAAAGGTGCAGCTACCAATTCAATTCAGATTGCCGAACTTTTGATTGCCGAATAAGTTATCCGGTTAAGAGAGCCCGGTAAGGAGGTTATTTTATGATCGTAGTAATGAACCCAGGTGTAGGGGAAAGAGAAGTTAACCGTATCACCGATAAACTTAAAAATATGGGTTACGGGGTTCATCTCTCAACCGGGGAAAACCGGACCGTTATTGGGGTGATCGGCCAGCGTCGTGAGGAAGTAGCCCAGGCAATGGAAGCAATGCCTGAGGTGGAAAAGGTTGTTTTTATTACCCGTCCTTACAAGTTGGCGGGTCGAGAATTTCATCCCGAAAATACGGTTATTCGGTTAGGCGATATAACTATCGGTGCTACTGAGCTGGTAATTATGGCCGGCCCCTGTGCTATCGAAAATGAAGAGCAGCTAAATGAAGCTGCTGAAGGGGTTAAAGCGGGCGGTGCGGCAGTATTGAGGGCCGGGGCTTTTAAGCCGCGAACATCGCCTTACAGTTTTCAGGGTCTGGAGCAGGCGGGTTTACAGTACCTAAAAGAAGTAAGAGAAAGAACAGGATTGTTGATTGTTACCGAGGTGATGGATCAGTTTACTGTTGGTGAAGTTGCCGAATGCGCTGATATCATCCAGGTAGGCGCTCGAAATATGCAGAACTACTATCTGTTGCGCGAATTAGGCAAAATTCGCAAACCCGTTCTGTTAAAGAGAGGGCTTTCAGCGACCATTGAAGAATGGCTAATGGCTGCCGAGTACATTTTATCCGGAGGAAATTACGATGTAATTCTATGTGAAAGAGGAATTCGGTCATTTGAACCTTATACCCGCAATACCCTGGATTTAAGCGCGGTGCCCCTGGTAAAACAACTGAGTCACCTGCCTGTAATAGTTGATCCCAGTCATGGTACCGGAATTGCCGCGCTTGTTCCGGCAATGAGTAAAGCAGCGGTTGCTGCAGGTGCGGATGGCCTGATGATAGAAGTTCATCCCAATCCGCAGGAAGCTCTTTCCGACGGCCCTCAATCACTTACTCCGCAGCAATTTGGCGTACTGATCGGGGAGTTGAAAGGGGTTGCGTTAAGTATTGGAAGACTCATTTAATCACCTCCGGCAAATAAAAAAAATTGCCTTAATTGGAACTGGATTAATCGGTGGAAGTATTGGTCTTGCTTTAAAAGAAAGAATGTTGGCAACCAGCCTGGTTTGTTATGATCGTGATATCAACACAGCCAGGGAAGCTGTCGCCCGTGGTGCTGCAGACCAGGCTGCCCAATCTCTGGAAGAGGTTGTCCATGATGCCGAACTGGTTATTCTGGCTGTTCCAGTTTTAAGCACACTCGAAATATTAAAAGAGATTATTCCCTATTTAAAGGATAATACCCTGATAACCGATGTGGGTAGCACAAAAGGTTCCATTATGGCTGCTGTTGAACAGTTGCTTCCTCCCGGAACAACCTATATCGGTGGGCATCCGATGACCGGTTCGGAAGAGATCGGGATTAATGGAGCAGATCCTGGTTTACTGGAGAATGCAATTTATGTTATTACTCCTCTACCGGGCACTGACCCGAATTTAATTGCAAAACTGTCGGCCTTGATAGAACGAATTGGTGCTCAGCCCCTGGTTATGGAACCTCTGTCTCATGATCGTATTGTTGCTTTAGTCAGCCACCTGCCACACTTGATGGCTGCAGTTTTAGTTCAGAGTGTTGCCGGAGCAGGAGATATGGAGCTGGTGCGAACACTGGCCGCGGGAGGGTTTCGTGACAGCACCCGGATAGTGCTAGGTAATCCGGAAATCTGGCGCGATATTTTTATCAGTAATCGTTGGTCTTTGCTTCCGGCATTGAAGAATTTTAAAGCTAGCCTTGAGCAACTTGAAAATGCTCTTACAGAACCAAGTGCTGAAACTATTTATGAGTATCTTAATCAGGCGCGCGATTATCGCAGGGCAATCCCGCACCGTGGTCGGGGTATCTTACCAGATTTGTTTGAAATAATAGTTCTGGTGCGGGATGTCCCCGGAGCAATCGGCAAATTAACAACGTTACTTGGTGAAGAGCAGATTAATATTGATGCGATAGAAATTCTTCATGTTCGTGAATTGTCAGGCGGCAGCGTCCGGTTTGGTTTTCGCAGTGAAGAACAACAAAAAATGGCAGTTCAATTGCTCAACAGCCATGATTACCAGGTATTTATTCGATAAAGCTTAGATATTTTTATAAAGTTTTTCCTGTTCAGCAGCCAAATCGGCCAGAGTTTCAGCCTGTAGCTCTTTTTTAATTGCTTCTTTCATTTTAAACCAGACTGACCGTGTTACGCAATTTTCCGAACGTTCACAGGAGCTAACGTTATCAACACATGAAACAGGGGCCATAGTTCCTTCAACGCTTTCAACGATGTCATAGAGTGTTATCATGTCTGGTTTAATAGCCAGGTGATAACCCCCCTTGCTTCCTTTTTGAGTCCGCACAAAACCCCGGGCTCTTAAGGGAGCCATGATTTGTTCCAGGTATTTTACAGAAATCTCCTGCTTGCAGGCAATATCATTTAACTGGATCGGTTCATCTTTATAATTTACAGCAAGCTCAACCATTGCGCGTGCTGCGTATCTTACCTTTGTTGAAAGTTGCACTGGGCTTCCTCCTTGGGAAAGAATAACATTATAACTATGTTATTACTTATATATATACTTGTATTTTAACCTTTTTGACTGCTTCTGTCAAAGAAACCAATATGGTTATAAATAATTGTAATAGTGGAAAACAGGTGCTGAAGGCTTTTATAAGAATTACTAAGTTTTCAATCCTTAAAATATTTTTCCGGCCATGTGGCCATACGGTATGCCCGATTGCCATGATCGTTCTTAAGCCTGGAAAATGCCTGAGTTGTAACTGAATCTGCGGGATTGTAAATAATCATGAATAACTCTCCCCGGCAGCTATGAACAACAGTTTCGGTGGCGATATATTTTAACGGGCCGTAACGAGGATGTTTGTATCCAAATCTCTCATAGGTGGCATCACTTTTTTTGAGAAATCGGTGGCTTGAATGCCAATCGATGTAAAACTGTTTTTCTTTCTGTAGTTCCCGCAAGATGTACTTGAAATAGTCACAGTGTCGATAGCGTAGGGTAGAACGGCGAAATAACAGCATGGCCATGTCGGCGCTATTTCGCCAACCAGGACCGATAATTTCCTGAAAGCCTAATTCAGGTGAATAAATAAAATATAGCATATTAAAACCAACCGGTTCGCTCCGGGCAAAATCGATCAATTCAGGGGTGATTTGATAGAGTTGCAGAGCGGTGCTGTTTACAGCGACAATATCAGAGAATACATCAATAATGTACGCCGGAATTTGTAAACTTTCCATTCCATCGATCAAATCGTCCAGTTCATTTTGGGGATCATCATCGCAAAAAAGATCCTGGTCTGTTAAACCGGTAGCAGCCTTGAGAAATTCACTTTTTTCAAGGCTGGTTAGCTGAAGTGATTCAGCCAGGAGTTTAAGGGTTTGCTTGTCGAGATATTTGCGGTCGCCTCTTTCCAGTCTGCCCAGTTGGTTTGGGGTTAGATGAATTGCTTTACTAAAGGTTTCCCTGGTCCAGCGGTTTCCGTTTTCATCAACACTACCCATGCGCAGTGTTTTTACCAGTTGCCCGAATGAATTCAGGTCCACAACAATCACCCTTAATCTTTTTCTCCCGGGTGTTCTATCGCAATTTATGCATGTATGTCTGTGGGAAAAATAGTTTTATGATAACAATTACGATTCATGTAATCTAAATATTACCATATTTTCAATTATAGCAAACTGCGCTGAGTTAATCAAACCAAGACCAGCTTTTTACGCTTACCCCAAGGTTTCCATAAACCATATCTTTATATAGGTAACACGGAGGTGGCAAGGCCAGTAAAGCTAAGCACAGTTAAGAAAAAAACCCGCTGTAAACAGTCGGGTGATCTGAATTATTCAGAATCAGTAACTAAAATCTTTGTAACTGATTAATTTTACTATCTCGGCTAAATCTTAAGCAGGCTTTCAAAAGAAGGTTGGATCATAATGCTTACTGCACCGGGTCCAATATGTGTTCCAATGGCCGGCCCAACCGGCCCAACATGCAAATTTTCAATTTGATAATGTTTCTTCAATTCATCCAACAGCGCCTCGGCTTTTTCAGCTGCATTGGTATGCACTACAGACAGGTTGACCGGGTATTCAGGCTTGACGTTTTGCAGCGCAGCTTCTACAAGGGTGGGAATTATTTTGGATCGTCCCCTCACTTTTCCATATACTCCGACCATCCCCTCCGGATCAGCGTAAAGAATTGGTTTTAACTGCAAAAGCGATCCAAGCAATGATGCTGCTTTGCCAATTCTTCCGTTACGCTGTAAGTATTCCAGGGTATCAACAGCAAATACACTAAAAGTGTGTTTAATGGATGTATTGGTAACTGACAAAATTTCTTCGAGTGAGAGATCTCTTTTAACGGCTTCTGCTGCAATCAGCACTGACAGGGCAATGCCCTGGGATGCATTCAATGTATCGATAGTTATTACTTTTGCTTCAACCATTTTGGCAGCAAGTTCAGCTGAATTTAAAGTGCCGCTTAATTTTCCAGAAACATGGATGCTGAGGATGGTGTCGGCTTTTGTAGCAATAGTTTCGTAGAGCTGTTTGAATGCTTCAGGTGAGGGCTGTGAAGATTTTGGCAATTGGTTGCTGGTAGCTAACTTCTGATAAAACTGATCAGTGGTAAGATCAATACCTGCAGTGTAACTTTGTTCCCCAAACGAAATAATTAAAGGTATTACTTTGATGTCGTACTTCTCAATCTGCTGATTCGACAAATCTGCAGTACTGTCGCTGACGATCCAGATTTTGCTCATTTGTTCACTCCCTAATATTCAGACTGACTTTTGGTTATACAATAATAGCATATTAGCCTGAAAAAGTATTGACCGGGAAATATATTTTACTCAAACGGGGTTTTTTCGGCCGGTTTATTGAATTGCCCAACTGTGATAGAATACAAAAAAATAGGTTGAGAGGGGGATTAATAAATGATAAAAATGGAAGTTAAAACAGTTACGGCTGATCAGGAGGGTAACTTTCTAGTGCTCCTGATGGATGATCATGAAAAAAAGGTTTTACCCATTGCTATCGGGCCCCTCGAAGCACAGGCTATTGCACTTGTATTACAGGGAGAAATTCCGCCCCGCCCGCTTACTCACGATCTGTTACGGACCGTTATTGAGGAGCTCGAAGCTGTATTAGAGAAAATTGTTATTACAGATATCAGGGACAACACTTTTTACGCTGAACTTTATCTGCTCCAGGGCGATAAGGTGATTATCCTCGATACGCGCCCCAGCGATGCAATAGCCCTGGCTCTGAGATGTGATACACCAATTTTTATGGAACAAAAAATGGTGGAGTTCACTTATGATTTTCAGGATATTATTGCCCGCGAGGGCGGAGACGAACCACTTCATTAAACTATCCGCGGTTAACAGGCCTGTCAACTAGCTTTTGACAGGCTTAACTTTTGCCAGTTGCACCATAACTACTCCGATCAGGATTACTCCGGCCGAAACGATATTTTGTGCTGTCACTGATTCTTTTAAAATAATTGCTCCAAGAATTACTGCAACCACAGGGTTAATGTAAGCATATGTACCTGCCTTGGCGGCCGGCAGAGCTTTGATCATATAGTTAAAGGCAGTATAGGCTAAGATTGAACCAATAAATAGCAGATATAACAGGGCTGCCAATCCACTTGCTGATGCTCCATCAATCGAGATGCCTCCGAAGAGTGCAGCTGTTGTCAGAAAAGCCAGGCCAGCAGCCAACATCTGAATACCCACATTTGGCATCATTGACCCGCTTACTGTGCGTCTTTTCAAGAAAATTGATGCGATTGCCCAGGTACAGGAGGCAAACAAGACCCCAATCACCGGGAAGAGGGTTTCACTGTCGAGGTTAAAGTGGGGGCTGACCAGAAAGAGCACTCCAAGAAAACCGATAATCAGCCCAGTCCAGCCGAGCCTGCTCAGGCGGTGCTCCAGGGGGAAAATGGCTTCAATTAATGCCATAAAAAGAGGAACCGAGGCAATAAGCAGCGCTGTTAGACTGGATTCAATCCATTGTTCTGCCCAGCAAATAATGCCATTACTGATAAAAAGTAACATCAGGCCGGCAAAAACTATGGTTCTGTAATCCTCCATTCGTTGAGGAAATGACCAGCCCCGAATCAAAGAAAAAATCAATATCAGCGCTCCCGCTGCTGTAAAGCGGATACCGGCAAATGAGAGGAACGGCATATCGGTAACTGCAACCCTGATTGCCAGATAGGTGGATCCCCAGACAATGCAGACGGTAAGATACGAGAGGATTGCTAAATTTTTATTATAATTCAAGTCTCAGCCTCCGGCGTGGCAGAAAGGGTGGAAAGCCATAATAAGAGATTATATGCCTTTGATCTTAATTAAGCAAGACAAGCCGTGCCTCTGCCTTAATAGGGGTTCTGTAAATCAGGCCGGACTGTTTCAACTGCCTGGGTATACTTGCTGTTGGCAATATACTTGAGGTTGTGGTCCCGAACCAGACGACTTAACCAGGCAGGTTGGTTGCGTCTGCATTTAATTTCCAGCACAATGCTGTGCCGATGGTGAGCTTTCATTAAAGTCGATCGGGGGAAAAGGTCTTCGCAGAAATAACTGCTGACCTTATGATCAAAGGTTAGGCGTACATTTTCGCGGCTGCGCGGCTCAAAGCCTTCCCTATTATACTCGACCAGTACTTTTGGCCGCATCGCTCGTAGAAAGACAAGCCTCTCAAATTCCTGTAGAATCGGGTTTTCCGGTCGTGCCCAGTGTCCTGTTTTCATGAAAATCCGGTAATCATCCCCGGAAATTAAGGTGCTGTATTTTTCGATCGATTCACCCCAGCGATTTTTCAGTTCTGCCTTGATAACAGTTTCAGGGTTCTGTGATGTGCTGTATGTCCTGATCCGGCATTTTATTCTGCCGAAGTTGCCTTCCACCTTCTCAAAATAAGCCTGGAACTGATCATTGTCAAAGTAGAGACTGCGGACCAGGTATCGCCCCCCAGGGGCCACTTTGCTGTAATGATCAGGAGTCATATACAGGGCCAGATGGTTCTTCAGACGGTAATACTGGTAAATTGAGATCCTGTATTTATATTCAAACCGCCAGGGTATAACCTGGTTGCTTTTATTAAGGTTCAACATAACCATTCTCCAGTCTGATCCGACAATGACTTTTTTTGCTACATCGGCAGGGCTAATTGAGGAGCAAGTAAACTGACCTTGCTGACCCCGTCAAGTTTCTTCAGGTTATCTATAAATTCCTCAGTTTGTGCTTCCTGTATTTTGGTAAAGCGTAGTTCATAAACTATTTCCCAACCCTGGTCAACCACATCATGTGAGCGAATACGCGATCTGGTGCTAAAATGGTTGATCACATCGGCTGTCTCTTTTGGGGTAGCAGTACCTTCGCCGGCTAAAACCAGAACAAAATCGGTGTGTTTAGGCCGTCCATACTCAAATAAGAAGAGCAGAAAAATTATAACTGCAATAAAAAGTGTTGCCAGTAAGGCCAGGGTCCAGTTTTCAGTTCCACAGCCCAGGCCGACCACGATAGACCAAAAAAGATAAACCATATCCCTGGTATCTTTAATTGGTGTGCGAAAACGTATAATTGACAAGGAGCCAATTAAACCGAGCGATAAAACCAGGTCGCCGCGAATAAAAAACATCACCAGGGCAACAACCGGAGCAATTAAAACCAGGGTGGTCAAAAATGCCGGTTCATAATTCATGCCGCGGTGAGTATTGCGATAAATCAAAGCAATGAAAAAAGCCAGGGCCAGCGCCATCATCAGCGCTGTAAAAAGCGTTAGGGTCAGTTCTCCGGGAATAATAAAAGATTCAATTAAAGTTTGCCACATAGGGTATCCCTCCAACAAGTAAATCCTAATCAAATAATACTTGCACCTCTTCAGGGCTGAGATTAAATTTTTGCCTAATCTGTTCTATCACTATGTCCGGTCGCTGGCGGGCAAATTTACGCAAATCCTCAATTTCACTGAACCATCTATCCATAGAGCCTCCCCAGCGCTCAACCTGGTTCGGCATTTCAGCTTCAATGTTTGCAGCCAGCTCATCGATCCGTCTGATCACCCGTTCCGGAGCAAATGTGTACGTCAGATGGTAGGCAAAACGTTCAACAAAAGTATGTTCAAATTCTTTATTTTTTAGCAAGTTTACAGTCAAGGCAGTACTGATATTATTCCAGGCTCCTGTACCGGCCGGATCTGTCATGCTGGCCAGTGTATTATATTCAACATGCGCCAGCCAAAAGCCCCAGTCAAGATCATAAACAATCCAGCGCCACCGGCCATCTGGGCCCTGTTCGCGCCAGTACCTGATATTACCCTGATCTGTCTGGGCACAATAGATCTGCACAATCAAAGCATCAATATAATTTTCTATTTCCATTCTGGTCTTAATGTATTCATAGTTTTCAGCTCGGCTCATATCATTGTTGATGACGAATTGCAGCATGTCAAGGTAATCTTCATTTGAGCCTGCCCTTACAATCCAGTTTGCCTGTAGCAGGTCAATTTTATCCGGGTCAAGCCCGTGGTTATCGGCAACAAAGTAACGGTTAGCCCGTTCCCTGATATTATAGATACCCCAGTATTCACCATTGAGGTAAAGGACAGCCTGACGGTGATCCTGGTAATCAAGGCCAGTGTTCTCGAGCAGGCTGGTCATCATAATATCTCTGATTTTACTGTAAACAGAATCCTGTCCTGAAGTGCGCAGGGTAATTGCTTTAAATTCAGTTATATTTTTTTGGAGAAAAAGGGGATAGTGAAGGCGGTTATAGCCGTAAATATTACGGAAAAACACATTAAAAATTTTCTGGTCCATTCCGCGGCTGAACTGGCCGCCAATTTTTATACCTGCGTCTGCGCTGGCTCCTAACGTTCCATCCGGTTCATAAAGTTCCAGGTGAATAGCTTTCTCCATATCTTTCCAGAAATTGGCACCATAATAGGGATAGCGATCAACAGCACCGGGACCTTCAACATAAATACCTTCCCGGTAGTCCCAAAGATCGAGAGGATCAATCATTACAGAAATTACCGTCAACTGGTGTTCTCGATTTATAAAATATGTGCGGTTTTCAATTGGGCTGGGCAGCATATCCGGTTCAACCGCCATGGCACGCAGTACGGTCGTTTCAGTTATAGTTAGCGGATTACTATATTGGTTAGAGTTTTCGTCAGGTTTTGATCCGTCAAGGGTGTAGTAGATTATCGACCCCGTTGCAGGAGGCTTTAATTCAACCTGTAAACTTCCATTGTAAAACCCTCCCGGTGGAATAAGTTGTGGTGACCGGCTGTACCCGGGATATCCCGCACTTTCGTTGCTCAGGCCTGGTTGAGGTTCTGCAAAATATACACGGTTGGCTTCCTGATCAGGACTGCGGCCAATCGATTGATCAGGCTGAAGCTTCCCGGTAGATAGTCGGTCGATTTCGAAGCCGTCAGGGTGAGTTAGAACCAGGGTTTCGCCGGTTGGATCTAGTTTAAAATTTGTATGTAAAAATTCTTCTTCACTCCCGGCCCGGTCTTTTCCTGAAGCAAACACAATTAACCGTTCCTGCGGCCCAATTGCCAGTGCAGGGAATTGCCAGCGGAATGGCTGATCTTCCTGATCCGAAAGCCCGTATCCGGTTAAATCAATAACGTAACTGTCAGGATTATAAATTTCTATCCAGTCAGTGTAATCACCATCCTGATCGCTTATAGTAGTTTCATTAACTGCCATAGCCTCGCTGATTTGCAGGTTTGGAACAGGACCATTGCTGAATTGTTCAAAACCCTGGGTATAGTTTATTTCACCCGGCGTCGGCCGGGGAAAATACAGCCATTGGTCAGGGTCTTCCGGATCCCGGCCGTAGGATACATTTCGTTCCATCACAGGTATTTTAAGCACATTAAGCATAGTGCCATCGGGGCTACAGAGTACCAGGGTATCGTTTCGGTCGTTGAGCTTAAAATTGGTATGGAGGTAAGGGCTGTCATCACTGTGCCGGTTTTTCCCCGATGCAAATACAACTAAATATTGATCAGCCTCAATTGTAACGGAAGGAAAACGCCATTTGAACGGGTTGTCATACTTGTCCGATAACCAGTAACGATCAAGGTTAATACTTTCCGTCCCCGGATTATAAAGCTCGATCCAATCAACAAGGTCGCCATCTTCATCGGCAAGAGAGGTG
>CAZCHW010000003.1:0-14744 GCA_964498375.1 uncultured Syntrophomonadaceae bacterium
ATGCGAAAGGGGGAATTGTCATGGATCCTCAAAAAGCCCTTCGCAACTATTATCAAAATCATCATTACACAGAATGGTACTCACCGCACAGCTATAGTATTGATGAAGTAGCAAACCTTCTTGCAACAAAACCTGAAACTATTCTTTCTTACATAGCAACAAACGAGCTCCCAGCAGAACAGGCAGGTAAAAGTTACCGCATCACTGTTGATGACCTTGAAGATTTTCTGCTTACCCGAACCCAGGGCATCTACAGCTATAGATAATTTAATTTCTTGGCTCGAGACACTATCAACCGGCCTTTCAGGCCGGTTTTTTTGTTACATAAAATATGACACCCTGATTCTTCCCGCATATACCTATAAAAACAGAAAAAATAACCAATATAACAATAAATATTTATTGACAAACAATAAATATTGTGTATATAATAGCCATGAAAAATATACTAAGGAGTGATTGGGATGATTAAATACACCGGGAGAAAATCCGCTGCAGCACTGATTGAAAAATTGCTGGCTATTGCCTGGTATCTTGGTTTTGTTGTTGGAGGACTATTGCTCGTCGGTCAAATCTTTATTTTAACAGCAGCGCCGGCCTGGATTGGTGAAACGATGACAGTGCAGATAGAAACACCGGGTCTGCTTTTTAACTTTTCAGAGGAGGCAATAATAACCGGCAGTGACCTGCTTTTTAATTATCAGCTTGCCATGATAGTTCCTTTCCTGGCTATTGGTTTGTTGATTATCTATAACTTACGAAAAATATTTGCTACAATTGTGGCTGAAAATCCCTTTACTGAGGAAAACAGCCGACGCATAAAAGTTATTGGTTGGGCGATAATCGCAGCGTCAATTCTTAAGGGGCTGGTTGCTTTTCTGCTGGGCCTTTATTTTTCGAACATGATCAGCTTGCCCGGCCTGGAGTTAAGGGCAAATTTAAGAATGGAAGATTTTGGCGGGGTTTTTGTCGGCTTAATTGTTTTAATCCTGGCAGAGGTTTTCATGCATGGTTTCCGGCTGCAGGAGGAACAAAATCTAACCGTGTAAAGGTGGGAAAGATATGGCTATTATAGTAAGGCTTGATCGAGTGATGGCAGATCGGAAAATTTCATTAACTGAACTGGCCGATAAGGTAGGGATAACCATGGCCAATCTGTCCCTGCTCAAAACCGGTAAAGTTAAGGCGGTTAGGTTCTCAACCCTCGAAGCGCTTTGCCGTGAGTTAAGCTGCCAGCCTGGTGATTTGCTCGAATATCAGGCCGAGTAACCAGGCGGGTGTTGCGGATTGTAGTCAGGCAGGCTGTTCTGTTTATTTAAGAACAGCCTGCCTGCTGTTTATTAATAACCCATCTCTCTAAGAATTCCAGCCAGAACAATTAATCGCTCGCTAAGCAACTCGTCATCCTTACTTAAAGCCTGGCTGAAGAGTTCAATATCTTCATCTATCATTTCATTATTGGTGCACACAGCTACACTCATCGCATCGCCCTGCAGGCCGATTCGGTTGATTGTCGGGTTTTCTGGATCATAAAGTTTTTTAAAACGGTATGCTTCCCTAAAATATAGTTTTGTCTGGCATACTAATATTGCCAGGTCAAGCACCCGATGTATTGGCAGTTCTTCTGATTGCCTGGACCACTTTTCACCGGTATGACGCCAAACTTTTGCAGAAATATCCAGCTTGCCTCGCTCATTCCACTGGGCCAAGCCCAGCGATAAACCTTTTGCATCGGATTTATAAGCAGTTCGGCCATCTACATTTTCGTAGTTCTCAGCAACAATAACTGGTTTGTGCTTTAGGGTTGTTGGTATTTTCATCTTATTCCACCTCAATCTAATTTAGTAGATCAGTAAATTACTAAATTAGTATAGCGTGAAAATATTCAACAGTCAAGGTTGAAATATTAAGTGTTTGATCTTTGGTCTATTGTCGGCTTAGAGCTTTTCTTCCACAGATTTGATCTTTTGTTTGATTGACCCAATTTTGTCACGTCGGTCATCAATCTTAATAGTGGTGCTAACCCTTAAAGCTCCATTGTTGAAGGGCACTTCGTGCAGCTTCCTAATCAGGGATAGAATTTTATCCAGATCACCTTCAACTATTGTGCCCATTGCGGTTAATTCATACTGGAGCCCTTCACAGTGCCTGTTTAGTTCTTGTTCAACAGCGGCAACATAAGTGCTCAGGCTTGTACTTCCCGTGCCAAGGGGAACGATTGCAAACTCTACAACTGCCACGACCACAACCTCCTCATAATAATTTGGCTACTTAAAAATTCAGGTACCATGAGGCAATTGAAAAATATATCAGTACCCCGGTGATGTCGGCTATTGAGGTAACCAACGGGCCGCTTGCTGTGGCCGGGTCAATATTCAGCTTGCTGAAAATAAAGGGCAGACACATGCCAATTGTGCTTCCGACCAACACAACTGTAACCATTGCCAGGGCAACAACCACAGCTACATCGTAACCGCCGCGATAATAACCGATAAATGAAACAGCCAGTCCCATGAGTAAGCCTAAAAGTAGAGCAACAAATATCTCTTTTTTTAATAACTTGAACCAGTTTTCCATTTTCACATCGCCAACTGCCATTGCCCTAATCATCAGGGTGGCAGACTGTGCGCCGGCGTTACCGGCGCTGTCGATCAACAGGGGCATAAAAAATACCAGGGTTATTACAGCCTGAATGATTCCCTCAAAACGAGCAATACTTGCCCCTGAAAAAATGTTTACAAATACCAGCAGAAGTAACCAGGGTAGCCTTTTTTTGATCATGAAAAAGGGACTGGCATCCAGAATACTGGTATCAATTTTTCCGATGGTAGCCATCTTGTGGAAGTCTTCAGTGTTTTCTTCTTCAATAACATCAACAATATCGTCAACAGTAATAATACCAACCAGCCGGTTCTCATTATCTGTAATCGGTATGGCAATTAAATCGTATTTCTTTATTAAATCTGCTACATTTTCCTTGTCGTCCAGGGTGTTGGCGTAAATAATTTCCCGACGCATGATCTCGGCAATTTTTTTGTCCGGTGGGGCGATAACCAGGTCCCGCAATGATAAAACTCCTTCAAGGTGACGGCTGGCATCGGTAACATAACAGGTGTAAATTGTTTCTTTATCCAGGGCAATCATTCGCACTTTTTCCAGGGCTTCCAGAACAGTCATCTCTTTTTTCAAATCGACGAACTCAATGGTCATCAAACTGCCGGCAGAATCGTCCGGGTAGTTGAGAAACTGGTTGATCAGGCGTCTTTCAGTTTCCGTTGAATTACGCAGAATTCTTTTGACTACATTAGCGGGAATTTCTTCTAAGAAGTCAATCTTGTCATCAAAATCGAGTTCGTCGAGAATGTCATGCAGTTCTTGCTCGTTAACCAGGACATAAAGTTCAGTCTGACTTTCCGTTGTCAGTTCGGCAAATACATCGGCAGCGGTTTCTTTTGGCAGCAAACGAAAAACAAGTAACCTGGTTTTTGTGTCCAGCTCACAGAGGTATTCCGCGATATCGGCCGCATGTTCCTTGAGAATTTCAGCTTTTAGTGAGGCGTATTTCTTTTCTTCTAATAATTGGTTTATTAATTCTCTGTCCATGGCGTTGCCTCCCGTAATAGTTATAAGGGGAGGCTGGCTTATATCAGACAAAAAAGCCTCCCTACAGGAGACATGAACCAGATCGGTGATCTATATTGTTACAGTCTCCTGTCTGTTCAAGTAAGTTGGTACTCCAATAAGGACCGCTATCCATACAAATCACCCCCTTCAAAAACTATTTTTATCTTACTCTTAAATATTTTTTACTGTCAAGGCAGGTAGGTGCTTTGTGCTAAAAATTTTCTTGACCGGACCGGTAACAAGAGCTATTATTACGTATGAACAACTATTCATATATTCATTTGCTTTGAAGGGTGGTGAATTGTTGCCAAATCATCAGGATGAAAAATTAACCTGTGAAATCAAGACCGTGCACCAGGATTTAGTTGACCGGGTTGGCAGCCAGATGCCCCCTGAAGAAAAACTGTATGACCTGGCTGAGCTATTTAAAGTTTTTGGTGACTCAACGAGAATTAAAATAATCTGGGCGCTCTTTGAAGAAGAAATGTGTGTCTGTGATATTGCCTGTCTGTTGAACATGACTCAATCAGCAATATCGCACCAGCTCAGAGTTTTAAAACAAGCGCGCCTGGTTAAACCGAGACGTGATGGAAAGAACGTCTACTATTCGCTGGATGACCAACATATTGAAGAAATATTTAACCAGGGGTTGAATCATATCAATGAATAATATAACAATGGAGGACTGAAACTTGGGTTGCAGCAAATTAAAAACTGAATTATGTCCAGATAATAGTAATAATTGCAGCTGTCGGCCCGGACCAGAACTACATGGCCTTAAGCTTACCAATAAAGTAGGTCTGTACATTTTAGGCTTTGCCATCTATTTAACAGCACTTTTTCTGGTCACCGAACCGTTGGTCAGGCTAATATTTTTCGGCATCGCCTATCTAATCTTTGGTGGTTCCGTTCTTCTGAAAGCAGCACGCAATATCAGGGGCGGTAGAATATTCGATGAAAACCTGTTAATGGCCATTGCAACCCTTGGCGCTTTTGCTATTGGTGAGTATCCTGAGGGTGTAGCCGTAATGGTTTTTTACCAAATTGGTGAATTAGTTCAGGACCACGCAGTTGATCGTTCGCGGCGCTCAATCGGCAGGTTGATTGATATTCGTCCCGATTATGCGAACCTGCAAAAAAACGGGCAGGTCGAAAAGGTTGATCCCAGCCTGGTAAAAGTTGGCGATTTAATAGTTGTTCGGCCCGGAGAAAGGGTCCCCCTGGACGGAGTAGTGCAGAAAGGCTATTCTTCACTCGACCTTTCAGCTTTAACCGGGGAATCATTACCCTGTGATGTTGCTGACGGTGATGCGATATTATCGGGATCAGTAAATCAAGGCGGGCTTTTAGCTGTGCGGGTTACCAGAGAATACGGTCAGTCGACAGTAAACCGTATTCTCTCCCTGGTGGAAAATGCTTCGGCACGGAAAGCCCGGACCGAGCAATTTATTACCCGCTTTGCAGCCTACTACACCCCGGCGGTCGTTCTGGTTGCTCTTATACTGGCCTTTATCCCGCCATTATTATTTTCCGGACAGGGTCTTGCCACCTGGGTTTACCGTGCCCTGGTTTTCCTGGTTATTTCCTGCCCCTGCGCCCTGGTGATCTCAATTCCGCTGGGTTTTTTCGGTGGCATTGGCGGTGCCTCCCAACGCGGAATTCTGGTCAAGGGAGGTAATTACCTGGAAGCCTTAAACAAAGTCGATACTGTTATATTTGACAAGACCGGAACCCTAACCCGTGGAAAATTTGCTGTAACAAGGATTACACCTGCCGGAGATTTTAGCCGGGATCAGCTGCTTCAATACGGAGCGGCGGCTGCACATCATTCATCTCACCCGGTTTCCCGATCTATTGCCGAAGCCTGGCCCGGCCAGCTGGAGCTGGAAAACCTGCAAAATTACCGGGAAATTCCCGGCCGGGGAGTAATGGTTAATTACCAGGACCGTCAGATTGTTATGGGCAACCAGAAGTTTCTTGCCGGGCATAATATTCATATTCCCCATGACCTGGAACAGCAAACTGGGGTTTACCTTGCGGCTGGCGGTTGCTTTGCCGGCAGCATTACCGTTGCTGATGAGCTCAAGGACGATGCCGGTTTTGCCATAGAACAGCTGCGCGAACTCGGGGTAAACAGGATAGTAATGCTGACTGGAGATCGCAGGCAGGTGGCTGAGGAGATAGGCAGAAAACTTAAGCTTGATCGAGTGTATGCCGAACTACTGCCTGATCAAAAGCTAGCTGTAATTGAGCAGCTGGAAGAGCAAAAAAGCGGATCCGGTAAAAATGTTTTTGTCGGCGATGGCATAAACGATGCTCCCTCACTGGCCAGGGCGGAAATCGGGGTAGCCATGGGGGGATTAGCTTCCGATGCTGCAATTGAAGCAGCTGACATTGTATTGATGACCGGTCAACCGGCCAAACTGGCCGAAGCAATAAGGGTGGCCCGTAAAACCAGAAATATTGTAGTTCAGAATATCGTTCTGGCTCTTGGTGTGAAAACGGTTATCATGGGATTTGGTCTTTTCGGGCTGGCGACCATGTGGGGTGCTGTATTTGCCGATGTCGGTGTAGCGCTGCTTGCAGTTCTCAATGCCCTGAGGGCAATGCGCTAAATATAACGTTTTGCCAACCGGAGGCGCTTGCTTAAATATAAGAATAGTGATATGAAAATAAAGTGTAAATAATTATCTGCTGGAAGAAGGTAGCTGATGATGCAGGACAGGTTAATTGAACTGGGGTTTACAGATCGACAGATTATGGAGGCGGAACAATATCCGGAATTTTTTCTGGGCCGGGTAATCACCCAGACAAAAGAACTTTACAGGGTTGCTGCAGTAAAAGGGGAATTAACCGCAGAAGTTTCAGGTAAAATCCGTTACCAGGCAGTTGACCAGGCCGATTACCCTGTAGTCGGTGATTTTGTTCTTTTAGACCGCCCAGATGATCGTCATGGGCACGCAATTATTCATCATCTTTTGCAGCGCAAGAGTATCTTTGAACGTAAAGCCCCGGGAAACGTTAATAAAAGCCAGCCAATTGCAGCCAATATTGACACTGCCTTTATCTGCATGGCCTTAAATAATGACTTTAACCTGCGCCGCCTGGAACGCTATCTCTCTATTACCTGGGCCAGTGGAGCACTGCCGGTGGTTGTGTTAACCAAGGCCGACCTGTGCAATGATCTTGAAGATAAGTTAAACCAGGTTGAAGCTGTTGCACCCGGTGCAGATATACTGGTTACCAGTAGCTTAAGTGAAACCGGTTACCAGCCGATCTGCAGTTACATCCAAACGGGTAAAACCGTTGCTTTCATCGGCTCTTCCGGAGTCGGCAAATCGACTTTAATCAACAGGCTGTTTGGCCGGGATTTTCTTGAAACCAGGGAAACCCGCAGTGATGACAGGGGCCGTCATACAACAACCAGGCGTGAGCTATTTATGATTCCCTCAGGGGGACTGGTTATTGATACTCCCGGAATGAGAGAGCTTGGCCTGGAAAGTGCCGATCTTGGCAAAAGTTTTATTGACCTGGATCAACTGGCGGCAAAATGCCGCTTTAATGATTGTACTCACACCAGTGAACCGGGCTGTGCCGTAAGGCAGGCTATCGAAGAAGGCGTTATTTCTGCGGCCCGGCTGGAAAGTTACCGCAAGTTACAAAAAGAAGCGCGCTATGAGGGACTGAATGCAAAACAGATTGAAAGGGAAAAAATCGATCAAATGTTTTCCGGGTTCGGCGGGATGAAAAATGCCCGCAAATTTATTAAAAATAAGAGTAAAAGAACCCGTTAAACATAACCATTATTCATTTTTTTTCAGTTGTTTAAAGTTTATTTGTAGTCTTCCAGCGTGCAGCAGGAAGAATCACCACAGCAGCTTCTTTTTATGCCAAATTTTTCAGCCAATACAGCATAGGCACAACCAACTCCTTGCCTGACGTAAATAGCCTCAACGGGGCAGTTGCGGGCACAGGCTCCGCATTCCATGCAGGCATCGCGATCGACAATGGTGCTGGTTTGGTTTGTTATAGAAAATACCTGCTGCGGGCAAACCTCCAGGCACATGCCGCAACCGTTACATTTGGCCTGATCAAGCTGAAGTGTTGTGACGTTCCTTAAATAGCGGTATTTCTGCATGATTTCCACCTCAATCCATTTTTATATGCTGAAATAACTGATCACTAATGTAATAATCCCTGCGGCAGTGCTGATCCCAATCAGCGGAACGGCATAGGTCATCTCCCGGATAACCCCTGAAAGTGATGTATAAGTAGTGGAGCCTGTAAAATTCATACTGAGGAAAGCAGAAACGGCCGGTAAAATAAGCAGCAGGGCCAGGTGGTGCAGCCAACCTGCAGCAGGAACCACCGTGTAAATGTAGATAATGGTCCAAACCAGACCTAACAGCCACCCTTTCCAGGCCAGAGAGCGTCCGGGAACCAGGGGCAGCAGAGCGGGTGCCATAATAACTCCGATCAGACCGGCAACCAGGAATGGAATGAAATCCGCGCCGGATATTTTTAATAGAGCGAACAACCCGTAGCCCAAGCTTTTATACAAGCTGGCGCCGAAGTTCAACAGCAGCAGGATGACAAATAGTATTGCCAGCGGCTTTAATAGGGCGGTAAGTTCTACCGGGGTAAGGATTAGACGATCGACTACATTAAATCGGGGATGCCTCATTTCCCGGGTAGCCTTGTTTCCGGCGGCCAGGTAAGCAGGCAAGTCACTGGCCCTGACCGGGCCATAGGAAACTGAAAAACCGCTTAGTTTATTAACGCGGTGGGCAGCAACTCCTGGGGCAGCAAGCTGCGGTAGTATTAGTTTGCGGTGAGAGACCAGGTTATCCAGATTAACCTGGCGAACCATCTTTAACAGTTCTTCAGTGCTAAAAGTGCCTTTGCCTGCAGCACACCAGACATTAATGCCCTTTGTATCGAGAACCAGCACCCAGAGGTTCAAACCTTTCAGTTCACTGCGCAGGTGGTCGAAGCTTAACTTGTAGTTAGCTGTAACCAAAACCGGAGCTTCACTGTTGGGATCACCAACAGCATACAGACCTGGTGGGATCGTGTAGTCCATCCGTCCAACGCCCCATCGAGCTTTAAAGGAATTAAACCGATCTGAAGCAGAAAGCTCTGTTTTTACTCTGTAAAGGGGGCCGCTTACTGTTTGCAGCTCTCCTGCGGTCCAGCAGGCGTTTTCTGGTGACTCACAGAGGTTCGAACTTTCTTCCGAACAGCAGGAATGTTGATTAGCCTCAGCCATCGGTAATTCAAGATTAACTTTACTCATTTAGCAAATCTCCTCCGGACAACATTCTTTGATGCCAGTACTTTTGATTGAGTTGTTCAGGTACGCGATACTTTCCATGACCTGTTCGTGTTTTTCCGGTGGAATTCCTCGGAAAACAGCCAGGTAATAATGATCGTAGGTGCTGTTGATGCTGTGGTAAAGTTCGGCCCCTTTAGTGGTCAGAGTAAGGTTAAGGTAACGCCTGTCGCTGTGACTTGTTTGCCTGGCCACCAGATTTTGCCGGGCCATCAGGTCAAGAGTGCGGCTGACAGTACTGGTGTCAAGGGCCAGTTTAGCGGCAAGCTCCTTCAAAGACAGGCTGACTCCCTTGCCAATTTCCATTAAAATATGGCATTGGGCAACGGTTATACCGCAGCATACAGCATCGCTCTTAGCCAGCCCGCCCAGGCTGCGCTGTAATTGGCGCATCTGATCCCGGAAATCCCTGATTTTGTTGGTATTCAACAAGCTTCAATCCTTTCGCTGGTGGGTAAATATGCCACTCCTTATAATAGTTGTATAATACAACTATTATAAGGAGCAGTCAAGCGATTTGACAGGCCTTTTATCTTGCAGTCCCGTTAAAAAAAAGCAGGAATAGAGCGGCTGCCGGTGAAAATATTGATTGGCGAGAATTTGCAGGCAGGGAGGAAGCTGACAGATTTAATGCGACTACTGGCAGATGAGCAAATATCCCTGAAGCCCCCGTTGAAATGGGCTGGAGGAAAAAGATGGCTGGTCAAGCACCTTTACCCGCTTTGGCAATCGCATGCACAACGCAGGTTGGTCGAGCCGCTATGCGGCGGTCTGGCGGTGGCTTTTGGTTTGAGTCCGGACAAGGCCCTGTTAAATGATATTAATATCCATTTAATCAATTTCTTTCGCCAGCTTGGCAAAGGGCTGGTGATTGAACTGCCGATGGAGAATGACAGTGAACTGTATTACTACTACCGCGACAGGTTCAATAGGTTACTTGACCGGGGCAGAGCAGAAAGCCACGAAGCAGCAGAGCTTTTCTACTACCTGAACCGGACCGGTTATAATGGGTTATGCCGTTTTAACAAGAAAGGGCGCTTTAATGTTCCCTTTGGCCGTTACGAAAAAATTAACTACCAGCGCGATTTTACTGCTTACCAAAAGCTATTCACAAACTGGCAGCTGGAAAGTGTCGACTTCGAAGAGTTGCCCCTGAAGGCCGACGATTTTATCTATGCTGATCCGCCTTATGATGTACCCTTTACCAATTATTCTGCAGGAGGTTTCACCTGGGCCGACCAGGTTCGGTTAGCCCGCCGTCTTGCAGATCATCCTGGACCTGTATTGCTTTCGAATCAGGCCACAGATAGGGTGGTCGGGTTATACAGGGAGCTTGGTTATAAGCTGCAGTTTTTTGAAGCCCCTCGCCTGATCAGCTGTAATGGAAACCGGACCCCGGCCCGTGAAGTTTTGGCCAGCCGGGGTGTGTAAGATAATCTTTCACAAAGCTACAAACATTTTTATCTCTGACAGGATTGATCCGGACAGGTGTCGAATTATTGAGAAAATGTAATCCCGGGAGTGATCCGCAATGCCTGTCAAGTCTTACCTGTCCGGCCTGAACAATGGTAAAGCAAACAGCGGCGGTAAATTGCCTACCGGAACTAAAATTTTTCGGCGGGCGTTATTGTTTCTCATTTCATTCTGCCTGGTTCTCCTGGTTGCGCCTGCCGCTTTTGCCATAAATCATGGTGATCTTAACGGAGACGGAAGTATTGATGTACAGGATGTCGCCCTGGCCATGCGCCATGTTCTTGGTTTGAGTCCTCTGACCGGGGTTCCTGAATTCCTTGCTGATGTTAATGATGATGGTGCGATTAACGTGCAGGATGTCAGTCAGATTATGCAAAAATCACTGGGGCTGATTGCGGAGTTTAAAAATGCCCCGCTGTCGGAGCCGCATCTGATAGACCAGTTTATTGTTGAAGCCGGTCTGGCTCCGGGGAACAAACTGGTTGTTGTATCGCTGGCGGTAGATAACCAGGAAGATTACCTGGTATTTGTCGGACAGATCCCCTTAACCTACAGTGCGCGAGTCGCTGGTTTTCTGGCCGAAGTGCCCGAAGCAGAGGCTAATCTTGATCGCGCAGCAGTATATGTCAAATAAAGGGAGCTTGTGAAAAAACTTTTATATCTCAGAATTTGACAACACTGCCTGGCTAATGTATACTATATCCATAGAATTTATATCACATTCTCAGGCAAAGGGGGACCAGATCCATGTTAGAACAGGGTGAACACGAAAGAAATTGTCCGGTGTGCGAGAAGAAGATTTTTGAGGGAGAAGAAGTTTTAAGCCAGGTTGTCTGCGGTGATGAGAGTTTATGCCTGCCACCTACAGCTAAGCACAATGAATCAGAATGCCGGGTTTATAGTTTCTGCTCAGAAAAATGCCTTGACAGCTTTACAGAAGCGAAGCCCGAATGCTCTTACACTCCCGGTTGGAAACGCTTCATGAGGAAAATTTACCAGACCGGAAAATCATGCGGAATAGCTGGAATCAGGCCGCATCAACTGCACAAATGCTAAGCCAAAAAGGTTTTGCCGACCAGAACCAAAGGGTCAGGTCTTGCATTTAAGCATTTCCTGACCTTTTGCTATTCGTTATCAGCATTATGTTCTTCAACTGTCCCGTTTTTATAAATTAGCTTTGGACGTTCCATTAATACCTGCATGTCCGAGGGAACTGGTTCAGTCAGCCACACGTTACCACCGACAATTGACCTGGCGCCAATAACTGTTTCACCCCCCAGGATGGTTGCTCCCGAGTAGATAATTACATCGTCTTCAATGTTTGGGTGGCGTTTTTGACCGCGCATTTTTGTTCCCGCATCTTTCGGCAGCGACAGGGCTCCCAGGGTAACCCCCTGGTAGATGCGCACATTGTTTCCAATTACAGTAGTCTCACCGATAACTACCCCGGTGCCGTGGTCAATGACAAACCGTTTGCCAATCTGTGCTCCCGGGTGAATATCAATTCCGGTTCTGCTGTGGGCATATTCAGTCATAATTCGCGGTAACAAGGGCACTTCAAACTGATAAAGCAAATGGGCGACCCGGTAGATGGTGATGGCGTAAATACCTGGGTAACTGAAGATGATTTCGTCAAGGCTTTTAGCTGCCGGGTCTCCGTCGAAAGCCGCTTCAACATCGGTGGCCAGTACATCACGTACCTCTGGAATTTTCTCCAGCACTTTCAGGGCGATATCAAAACCTTTATCGATGCACTCTAAACAGGTCAGGTCAAAACGGTAACAGTCATGGCGAATACTGTTATTTACCTGTTCTGCCAGCACATTGTATAGTTCGTTTACGCTGCGCCCAATGTAGTAGTCCAGGTTGGCAGGGTCGAGCTTGTCGGCGTTAAAAAAGCCGGGGAAAATAATTTCAAAAAGCTTGTCGATAATAAATATAACAGACTCCTTCGAGGGAATCGGCTCGTAATCGACGTGGCTGTTACATTTTTCACCCCTGCAGCTGCGAATAATGGTTTCGGTTACTCCGGGCAGTTTTTTACGGTATTCCGCGGTTATTTCTTCTGCACCCAGGCATCCTGTTTTGTTAGAGCATTTAAATTCTTTCACCTAAAAAACCTCCACAGTTCAGATCTAATGCAATATTAGCACGAAATTACTAAAAAGGAAAAGCCGGTACATAAAAAAAGGCCGCGCCCTTCTGAGCCCGGCCTGCTAAATTATTTTGGTAACTGTATGCTTATTTAATAGCGTACTCAGCTATTACCATCGCTCTTACCGTTACCTGATCAGGGCTGATCGGCGTCGGTCCGGCGCCCATCGCCATTTCTTCCCGCATCACGTCATCTGTCACCATGTACGGGATGTAATCTGTTCTTTCCTCCCTGATGCTGTGAAGCCCGGAGATTGAACTGCCGGTACTGTCGGCAATAGCCTCGGCCTTCAGCGAAGCCTGCTCTGCTGCTGCTGCGAGTGCCTGCATCAGCAGTTCTTGTGGGTTATCCACTTCAAAATTGATGTAGTTGACATTGTTTGCCCCGGCCCCTACAGCGATATCAATCAGTTCGCCTACTGATTCCAAGTCAGTGGTGGTGACGATAACTTCATTGATCGCCTGGTAGGTTAACTGGGCTTCTTCGCCTGGAAGTCTGCCTTCAATCCATTCCTGGTAGCTGTAAAGACTGTAAGAGCCAGTTTTTAAAGCATCTTCACTCAGTCCGTAATCTAGCAGTGCTTCCCAGACAGTATTGGCCAACAGGGCATTTTCTTCAGCAACCCTGGCGGCATCTGTTCCGCGGGTTTGAATGCCGAAGCTGATTTTGGCCAGCTCGGGTTCGGTTTTCATCTCTGCTTCACCGTAAGTTTGAATAACCCGCGGCTGTTCTGCGGTTCCGGAACCAGCCTGGTTCCCCCCGCAGCCGGTGAGCAGGAATACTGCCAGGACAACCAGAGCAACAATGTAGATAATATGTTTTTTACTCATTGCTCCAAACCTCCTCTTTATTAACCATCTGTTACTTTGACAGCGAAAGGTAGAAAGTGGTTCCCGGCGGCAGGGATTATTATTGTTTTTGCGAATTAATCAGGTATAACAGTCGAACTTGAAAGGAGTACTGTCAAATGGAGAAGCACCAGGAGCACGAAGGACATCAGGAGCATGATCACGATCACAGTGCGCACAATGATCAGCACGGAAACCACGATGATCACAGTGCTCATTCTCCGGACATGTTTCGTAAGCGGTTCTGGCTGTCACTTTTATTAACCATTCCTGTTTTAGCCTACAGCCACCATATCCAGCAGTGGTTTAATTTTCAGCCGCCATCCTTTATCGGTTCTGCCTATATTCCCTTTATTTTCAGTACAATTATTTTCTTTTATGGCGGCCTGGTTTTTATAAAAAGCGCAGGTCATGAGCTGAGAGCTGGCCGCCCGGGGATGATGACCCTGATCAGCCTGGCCATCTCCGTTGCCTACATCTACAGTGTCCTGGTTACCTTCGGATTGCCTGGCGAGGAGATATTTTGGGAACTGGCAACCCTGGTGGTTATTATGTTGCTCGGACACTGGCTGGAGATGAGCGCGGTAACCAAAGCGCATGGTGCATTGCAGGAGCTGGCCAAACTTATTCCGGATCAGGCAATAGTGATTACCGATGGTGGAGAAAAAGAGGTACCCGTTTCTTCTCTTAAAACGGGTGACCTTGTTCTGGTCCGCCCTGGCAGCAGCCTGCCGGCAGATGGTAAGGTAATGCGGGGTGAGTCTTACGTAAACGAGGCAATTATTACCGGTGAGTCTAAACCGGTGGCAAAAAAAACAGGTGATCAGGTGATCGCCGGTTCAATTAACGAAGATGGTTCATTGCGGGTTGAGGTTGAAAAAACTGCTAACGAGACTGTGCTGGCTGGCATAATGCGCCTGGTGGCAAAAGCACAGTCATCGCGTTCCAGTACCCAGATTTTGGCCGATAAAGCCGCTTTTTACCTGACTATCATCGCTGTGAGCGCTGCCATTCTAACTGCGATTGTCTGGGGTGTCAGCGGGGCTGGTTCTGTTTTTGTCATGGAACGGGTCGTCACTGTGCTGGTAATTGCCTGCCCTCATGCGCTCGGGTTGGCTATACCTTTGGTTGTTGCTATCTCTACAACACTTGCCGCCCGCAGTGGTCTGCTTGTCAAGGACCGCCTGGCGCTTGAAAAAGCCCGCCTGGTCGATTGTGTTGTATTTGATAAAACCGGTACCCTAACCAGCGGTTCACTAAGTGTGGCTGCAGTTAAATCATTAAGCGAACATTACAGTGAGCAGCAAATTTT
>CAZCHW010000003.1:14754-18924 GCA_964498375.1 uncultured Syntrophomonadaceae bacterium
AAAGCTGAAACAGAAAACCTTGAACTGCCCGCAGCAGCTACTTTTACTGCCCTGCCGGGGCGGGGTATTAAAGCCGAAATAGAAGGGAACATTGTCTATGTTGGCGGGCCTAATTTGCTTGACGAACTTGAGCTAAAGTTTAACCGCTCCGACCTTGAAACAGCTATTGCTGATGCAGCGAAAGGTGGACATGGCCTCGCTTATGTAATTACAGGTGACCAGCCGGCAGGCTATCTGACTTTCAGCGATACTGTGCGCACAGAATCGAAGGAAGCAGTAGCACAGCTTCAGCAGGCCGGGGTAAAGGTTGTAATCCTGACCGGTGACAGCAAAGAAGCAGCTGACAATGCGGCTAACACATTAAATATAGATGAGGTCCATGCCGAAGTGCTTCCCGAAAACAAGGCCGAAGTGATTGAGAACCTTCAAAAGGAAGGTTACATTGTGGCCATGGTTGGCGATGGAGTAAATGATGCCCCGGCGCTGGTTCTGGCAGATGTCGGCCTGGCTATCGGAGCAGGAACAGATGTGGCGGTTGAATCGGCAGACATTATCCTGGTGAAAAACGACCCCCGTGATGTGGTCCGCTTAATTGACCTGTCCCAACGGGTCTTTCGTAAAATGTTGCAGAACCTGGCCTGGGCTACCGGTTATAACCTGCTGGCCATTCCCCTGGCTGCCGGTGTGCTGGCCCCGATCGGGTTTGTTATGCCAATGGCAGTTGGTGCCGTGGTGATGTCGGCCAGCACCATCATCGTTGCCTTAAATGCCCAACTGCTGCGCCGCACCCCCTAACATTGTCAGGGGGACGGGGTTGTTGACAACTTTTTCTCCCCTTTCCTGACCATTTCCCTGATCAGCCACTACTGAGTCTGGAGGTTTGAAAGCGATGGAAAAGAGAAAATTGGGTAAAACAGGCTATGCGGTATCTATCTTCAGCCTAGGTGGTGAATCGGCCGTTGAACACAGCAGTCATCCTGCAGAAGCAGAAGCTCTAGTAAACCGGGCCCTCGACCTTGGGGTGAATTACATTGATACGGCTCCTGCATATGGAATGGGTGGCAGTGAAAGTAATATCGGAAGGGTGATGGCTTACCGTCGCAGAGAGGTATTTCTTGCTACAAAAACAGGTGATCGAAGCTACGATGGGACCATGCGCCTGGTGGAAAAAAGCCTGGCCCGCTTGAAAACCGATTACCTTGATCTCTATCAACTACACGACATGCAGACCCAAGAAGACCTGCGGCAGGTGATGGCTGAAAGTGGGGCGATTAAAGCCCTTGAACAATTGAAAAGCGAGAAAGTAATCTTAAACCTGGGGATAACCGGTCATAAAGACCCGGCCCTGCTTCTGCAAGCAATAAAAGAATATCCTTTCGACTGCCTGCTCATTTCCCTGAACGCCGGCGATCCTCATTACCGCTCTTTTAAAAAAGAACTGTTGCCGGAAGCCGTTAAACAGAATCTGGGTATTATTGCCATGAAGGTAACTGCAGTGGGGCGTATTTTCCAAAAAGATGGTATTACCTCAATGAAGCAGGCTTTCAGCTATACTTTGACTCACCCGGTCAGTACTGCCATAGTTGGTATATCAACCATGGCTGAACTGGAAGAGAACGTGCGTATAGCCAGGGCGTTTAAACCCTTAAAAGTAGAAGATTTAAAGCAGTTGGAAAAGCTGACAGCATCATATGCTGATGAAACAAACTTCTTCAAGCATTACTGGTAAAGTCCTGCAGGGGCAGCTATAAGTATGATTAAAATTAAGCAGCCAAAGAATTAATCTCTCATAGCTTCTTAATCATCAGGTAGTCGGTATCCTGTTCTTTTACCGTTTTAAAATTGAGCATTTTGTAGAGGTTGACTGCCTGGTTTTGTTTATCAACGCTCAGTGATAAAGCACCATATCTCCTGAGCTTTAGTTCAGCAATAAGTGCTTTCATCAGCGCAGTTCCAACACCTCTGCTTCTGAATTTCTCAATTACCGCCAGGCAAAGCTCAGGCGTTTCATCGTCAACAAACCCATAACCGCCAGTGGCAGCATTTTCAAACAGCCTTGCCCAGGCAGCGCCGGCCGCCTGCCCTTCTATTTCAGCGATAAACCCGGTATCAGACTCTCTCATCCATCCGCTCAGGTATTTATAAAGCTCGGGATTATTAATAATTGAAAATGGCGGTTTAGCCTGACCCTCGGGAATAAAAATTGCTTCATAAAGCATTTCTTTTAAGAAAAAAATATCTTCCGGTCCGGCTTTGCGCATCTTGATAGTCATTTTTTCAAAAGGGCTCCAATCATTAGTAATTGAAATGATTCGTCAGGTATTGCTAAAAACCTTTAAGAGCAAAGCTTGTTCTGATCTAAACCAGGCACAAGTGTTTACGATTGCCCCCAGCGCCAGCAGTTGCGAGTACATACAGAACACAGAAATATCATCATATAGTGCAGTCTGGCAGGACATACTACCAGAACATAGAAATTGTTAAGGATCGGTCTGCAGGAAATATCTAAACAGCAATAGTTTATAAACGGGGGTTGCATTTATGAAAAATAATTATAGAATAGCGCTGGCAAAGCCAGAGCATCTGGCTGCATTGCCCCTAATTGAACGCGCAGCTGCAGAAATTTTTCCAGCGGGCAAGATTCCTGATCCGGTGAAGAACTATGTTTTAACATTGGAAGAGTTTGAAAATGCACTGGCAAACAATCACCTATGGACAGCGGTTACTCTGGACAACCAACCGGTTGGTTTTGCGCTGGTTCTGGTAAAAGAGAAAACGGCGATGCTGGCAGAACTTGATGTAGATCCTGGACATCAAGGCAAAGGTCTTGGCAGGAAACTGGTACAAACTGTCATTAATTGGGCTTGCGAAGAAGGCTATAATCACCTGACCCTCACCACCTTTAGTAATATTCCCTGGAATGCACCCTTTTATGAAAAAATGGGTTTTCGGCGTTTACGCGAGACTGAATTAACGGCCGATCTAATTGCTGCTTTAGACCGGGAAGCAGAACTTGGCTTAAAAGACAGGGTGGCGATGCGTTTAGAGTTCCCGGTTTCAGAATTGTAACATTTTGTAGTTGTATACTGGCAACAGATTAAGTTTTCATTTATTATTTATTGAAGAAGCCTGCTTCCAGCTTGCCGGTATAGCGCAGTGGAACCCCTGCAAAATATAGCTCAACCCCGCCAACTTTCGGGGGAGCTGGCCAGATTACCACCTGGTCCTGCAGGTTATGGGGTATCACCTTAACCGGGTTTCCCCTCCCAAAATCAATGTCATAAATGTGCAGCCTGGAAAAGTTGTTCAGGTAGACAACTGATGGTTTTTTGGCATGCATGCCCATTACTTCAAAGGGAGCAAGCGGCAGTTTTTGCTTAATTGTGTATAAGTTAAGCTCCATCAGGCGCGGCCACCTCTCTGTTTGCTCGGTGCTAAAAAAGAAAAATTATCTTTTTTTCAGAACTCCGGCCAGGATAATAAGGGCCAGGATAATTAAAACTGCAAACATTACTACAAAACCCATTTCACCGTTCTGTACAAAATAACCCGGGCTCTGGATCAAGGTATAGATTAAGGCTCCCGTGGCGAGCAGATATAAGTCAACTCCCCATGCTTTTGATTTTAAAAGGCCCCAGCCGGCAATAATCAGGGTCCCGGCGGTTACAAACTCCGCTAACAGATGCATGGTAATTCGTGCCGGCTCGCTTACCAATTCAGGAATTGAACCGGTCAGGTAGAACATCATCCACATTAAAAGCATTGATATGCCTACTGCTAATGAAAATATTGTTGCTGCCTTGTGTTTCATTTTTCTTGCTCCTATCAGTTAAAATTATATTAAATGTTCTCCCTTAGTTAGTAGCAATTCTATCAGCTATCAGGCATTCAAAGCAATAACCAGGCAGCGCAGTAGAACTGTCCCCCTGTATTTATTACATCAACGAAAGACTCCAACTGTTGTGCTAACCTTATTAACTTAATTTTGGTGGATCCTACTAATGCCGATCCGCCTGACGGTTCGACAATTTATTTAAATCCCTTACCTTTAATCGCCAGGGAGATAAAGTATGCTGCTCCACCTCAGAGGATAATTATTCCGGTAAATGAAGAATGACAGAGCTCGCCAGGAATGCGATTTCTGCATCGGCTATTGTGGTTATAAAGACG
>CAZCHW010000004.1:0-18401 GCA_964498375.1 uncultured Syntrophomonadaceae bacterium
TATGATAACGCTGTAATGGAGAGCTTCTTCCATACCCTAAAGGTTGAGCTCATCTGTGGTAATGTTTTTGAACCACGGGCTCATGCCAGGCGGTGCACTTTGAATATATCGAGGTCTTTTACAACAGAATCATGATTCACTCAGCAATTGATTATAACAGTCCGGAAAACTGCGAAAAGCTGAGAAAAGTGGCTTAACTATGTGTCCACAAAATCAAGGGAAGATTACTTAACTGTGATTATGGTGTCACATTCTTGAGGAGGAGCTAACGCATGAAAATTATAATTGGGGTTTCTGGTGCTTCAGGAGTTCAATATGCGATTGAGTTATTAAAAGCTTGTTCTCAACTTGAAGTTGAAACACACCTAGTTATTAGTGAATGGGCTGTAAAAAATTTTGAAATTGAGATGGATTACACCGAAAAAAATGTGCGGCAATATGCTACTTTTTCGCATGATAATATGAATCTAGCTGCCCCTATATCAAGTGGGTCATTCCAGCATGATGGAATGGTTATAATTCCTTGTAGCATGAAATCGATTGCCTCCTTAGCCATCGGTTATTCTGACTCGTTATTAATCCGAGCGGCCGATGTTACAATTAAAGAAGGACGCAAGCTAGTAGTTGTTCCGCGTGAAACGCCCTTAAGCGCAATACATTTGGAAAATATGCTAAAATTGGCAAGATTGAATGTAACCATCTTGCCCCCAATGCCAGCTATGTATATAAAACCTTATACCATTGATGACCTCATAAAACATACGGTTGGCAGAGTGTTGGATCAATTTGGTATAAGCAACAGCTTAGTTAAAAGGTGGAGTTAGCTATTATCTATGCAGGGACAATATCAATAGGTGAAAGCCCTCTTAATATAGTATGCTGTTATCAGTATGTAGGGGAAGATATTTTAATTGTTATCACTGGTGGGACAGATCCTCACATTGGTGCAGTATCAATGGGAATTCCTAGACAAAGTTTATCAAATGCGAATAAAATCAGTTCAACCGTTTCAATACTGACACGAACAGGGCACAAGGATGATGAAATAGCAAAAGTTGTTGCTCACCAAATTGCTGCACACTTTAATAGAAATACTATTGTAACTGCTGGAGTCCATATCGATGAAGCCAAGAATGAGCAAATTGAAGAATTTATGATAAATGTTAAAATCTTAATCAAGTGGCTCAAGGAGAACCTAACTTAGTAATAATTGTATATGTGCTAAATATTTGTATAAACATTTAAATTGCGGTATAATCTGGTAGCTAAACAAATATTGAGTTTGCTTCAAGATAACAGATATTAGGGAGCATACCGCATCGGGTGTGCTCCTTTTATTTTCAATTACTCTTCACATGCTCCGGATATATAACTAATTAGTCTATTTAAATGAATTTAAAAACTTAAACGAGGTGATTAATGACATGCTTAGCGATTTAAGAAAATGTATAGCCAGACTTGAAAAGACTGATAGACTTATGAGAGTAACCAAACAGGTAGATCCTGAATACGAGCTGCCGGCAGCGGCTAAACTGTTGCATAAGAAATACGGCAAGGCGATTATTTTTGAAAATGTCAAAGGTAGCGATCTTCCGGTTATCACCTTTCTTTACCCTGACCGTAGAAGTGTTGCTGAAGCATTGGATTTGCAGGAAGGCAAAATGTTTAAAGAGTGGCATGAAAGAGAAAATGATTATAAGGAACCGGTTGTTATTGAGAATGCTCCTGTAAAAGAGGTTAAAATTACTGAAAATCTTGATTTGACCAAGTTTCCCATTGTTACCCATAGCATAGGTGATGCCGGGCGTTATATCACCGGCGGTATGGTGATTGCAAAACATCCTGTTGAAGGACACCAAAATGCTTCCTGGAATCGCTTGCAACTGGTAGATAAGGACAAGCTTCACGTTAGAATGATGCCTCCCCAGCACCTTGGCCGTTATCATGCAGAAGCGGAAAAACTTGATCAACCTTTACCAGCAGTAATAGTGCTTGGGGCCCCTCCTGCTGTGATGTTCAGTGCTGCGTCGAAAATTGGTTATGAAAGAGATGAGTTGGAGTTTGCCGGAGCATTAAGTGGTTCAGCTCTAGAAGTTGTCAAAGCTGAAACCGTTGATGTACTAATCCCGGCTCATTCAGAAATCGTAATTGAAGGAGAAGTACTGCCAAATGTAAGGGAAGAAGAAGGTCCTTTCGGAGAATTCACCGATAGTTATGTTCCGATGATGAAAAACCATGTGTTTAAAGCAAAAGCAATTACTCATCGGGTGAAACCATTGTACCATGATATATATGCAGGCGGACAGGAAGATCTTTATTTGCTTGGGTTGCCAATCGAAGCTGAAATTTACAAGCATGTTAAAAACTTCGCCCCTAATATTACCGGTATTTCGACCACGTCCTTTGTTTTTAATTGTGTTATTAGTATTGACAAAGAAAACGAGGAACAACCGAAAAATGTTTTGCTGTCGGCGTTGGCTTCTTACTCCTGGACTAAAATGTGTGTAGTCGTTGACAGTGATGTTGATATTTACAATGCTGATGATGTGCTCTGGGCTATCCAAAACAGGTGTAGACCAGATCGTGATGTAATTGTTATCCCCGGGGTTACTTCATATAGCAGGGAAGATGTCAAGGAACTGCATGTAGGCAAATTTGGTATCGATGCTACAACACCTTTGCACATGAGAGAAATAATGCGTAGGCGTTTAATCCCTGGTGAACACGAACTCAATATTGATGACTATTTGTAAAAGGCAGGTATGATTATATGAGACTAAATTTTGTCAAAATGAACCCTGCAGGTAATACTACAATATTCATTATTGATTATCTGCCTAGAAAGTTCCACCAAATTATTGCCGGTGAGTTGATGAAGCATAGCTCTATTTGTGCTGAACAAGTTGGTTATATAGAAAAGCCTGACGCTGACAGTGCTTTGATCAGGTTGCAAATGATGGGTGGGGAGTTTTGCGGCAATGCTACCAGGGCGCTTGCTGCATATCTCGTCGATACAAACTATGCCGGAGTTGGTGAAGGGATAAAACATGGGCAGTCAGTTAAACTGCCTATGGAAGTATCTGGTTATGACGGCATTCTTGAAGCAACAGTGTGTAAAAAAGAACAATTAAATCAATTATGGGCAGAAACTATTATCCCTTCGCCGCGACAGGTTTTATTAAATACTTTAAAAATTAATGGTCAAGAGCTGATTGTTCCCATTGTTGATTTGCCAGGTATTAAACATGTGATTCTTAAAGGCGTAAAGCCTGCTGAGTCGGTATACTGGGAAATACTGGAACAAATAGGGGAACCTGAAGCTCTGGGAATTATGTTTCTGGATCAAGATAATCATTTCATGGTGCCCCTGGTTGGAGTTACAGCGGCTAATTCTCTTGTTTGGGAAAGTAGTTGTGGTTCAGGCACTGTTGCAACAGCTGCTGTACTGGCTGATGAAAGCAATAAGAGTATCAACAATTTAACGATCAAGCAGCCAGGTGGAGAAGTTACAGTAGATTTAAAATTTGAGGACAACAATTTTACAGATGCTAAAATAAAGGGCCCAGTTGAATTTGTAGCTGAAGGTCATGTGATAGTTAGCTTTTAACAAGACAATAAATAATGTTGTAACTGTTGACACCGTCCGGTATCTGAATTCTTAACAATAAAAGTTCTATCTGGTTAAAGTTAATGTGAGTAAAGTGGTGAAAATTTTATGATTTATGACGTGCCTGATGTTAAAAAAACCAAGACAAATACTATTGCCCTGGTCTCTCAAAATTTTCAGCAAAGAGATCAAATAATTAATCAGTTACAACAGCATAACAATTTATTACCGGACATTATTAGCTTTAATAACTCTTCCGATGATGACTGGAATGTTGTTACAACCTGTTTAGAAAATGATAAAATTAGCATAGTTATTATATGCCTCCACTGCCTTTCCAATGTTAGATGCCTAATAGACCTTGTGGCTGCTTCAAGTTATAAGAAGCCGATAATAATACATGATGAAGTAAAACATAATTGTATAACTCATGAAATGTGTCGGGATCGGGATAATTGTAGTGATGAGACACGAGTATTTCTTGAAAAAATTTTACATGAACTAAATATCATTAAAGCAGATTCTATAGCCCAGTTGATTGAGTTATGCCAGCTTCTTTTATATTATGAACAACAATCAGTAATCGATGGTTTTTATTACAGTTTTTCTGGAGCTTACATTAAAGTATCGTTGTATTTTAAACTTAAGGATTCTACATGTACAGGTCCCATCTATGCAGGACCATTTAAGCGCCTGTCATCTGAGGAGGCTATTGTATTAAAAGAGTTTGTAAAAATGCTAGAGTTGTCGGGCTTTCAATTTATAAATTCAGCTCCATTTTTGCATGATAAAAAAATATTGGCTGGATTGTGTGCAGAATTGTCATCGCTTTTAATTGTATTACAACATAACCCTATTTTAGGTCCACTTATAATACTTAAGAGTTATGATTGTAATAATCACCAGGCTGAAAGTGTAGTAAAACGCGCACCTTTGACAAATATTTCTGCTAAAGCGATGATCAAAGAGTTCTTCTCTATTAAAGCTGGATCAGATCTGAACATTTCTAATAGTGAGCTTGACTGTTTTGCCAAAATTCTAGAGGATAGCTCCATGTTGCTCTGCAGGTACCGAGATATTATAAGTCTTTACCTTAAACCTGCGTTTATGTTCAAAAGCAAAATGTATCTTAGCGATACAGAGCTGGTGCTCAGGTAATATAAATACCATTGCTATTGCTTTTATTGCAATATATAGTAAAATAGTAATTAGGTACACATAGTTATAATGTTGAAAGGGTTAATAGGAGGCTTTAATTTGTGACAACTTTAGGTAGTATAGCTATAGGTATAGCTATAGCAGATACAAGAGACGAAGCATCAGATTTAATCACAGCTGCAAAGAAAAAAGGATATAAAGCAATTCGAAGTCAGGTTGGTTCAATGTCAATGGATAAAGTAATTGCCTCTATTGAAACTGCAGCCAGACGTGAAGGAATAATTTCTGATAACTACCATCAGGAACATGCTCTGTATCATGCGATTATTGACGCGCTTTTGGGGGTTTGCAGAGGCCAGTTAGAGTTGGGGAACATTTTAAGAACAGTAGGTTTAAGTTATTCAGTAGTTTGCGGTCCAATTACCTGTGATTGCAAGAGGGAAGAAAACTGGATCATGGTAGTTCTTTATGGTACAATTGGAGCCCCAATTAAGGGATTTGAACATGAAGCTATAGGGTTGGGGACTTACCATATCGAGTTCAAATAATTTTTTGTCCAGCTTTGTGTTAGGCAACAAACTATTTTATAATACGTTTTTTCAATACTGATTGTATTGGAGCACATCAGATACTAGATAAAAGAGTGCTTTTCCCTGAGCACTCTTTTTTTGTTTTAATAATTTAATGAAATAACAAATATTTTTGGAGGTGCTGTCTTGAGTGTAAAATTTATTTCAGGTAACGATTCAATTGCTCTAGGTTCACTACAAGCTGGAGTAAAGGTTGTCGCAGGGTATCCAGGGACCCCATCTTCTGAAGTAATAGCAAATTTATTGAAGATGAAACGACAGGATTTATATGTCGAGTGGAGTACGAATGAGAAAGTTGCTTTTGAAGTAGCTGCCGCAGCCTCATGGGCGGGTCAGCGTGCATTGTGTACAATGAAGATGTCCGGGTTAAATGTGGCCTATGACTCACTGGCGTCAGTAGCCTATTCTGGTTGTAACGGAGCTCTGGTGATTTATGTGGCAGATGATCCGGGGGTTAGCGCAGGCATGTGCGAACAGGATTCGCGTGGCTTTGCCCTGATGTCTGATCTTCCGATGCTGGAACCGGCTTCTGTGGAAGAAGCATACAATCTTACACAATTTGCCTTTGAATTGTCGGAAGCAACCGGTACACCTGTTTTTTTGAGAATGACTACTGAAACTGCTTTATCATACGCAGGGATGGAGATTGAAGAGCCGCCGGCTATCCCCGATCAAGAGCCTAAATTGGTTAAGGATATTGCCAAGTATACCAAAGCCGGTTCGGCTATTTGTTTAGATCAGCACCAGGACGTTATAGACAGACTTGCCAAAGCTGGCGATATTATCCGGGATAAAAATATTAACAAACTTACCTTGGCAACAGAAGCAAAAGGTTTGGGCGTAATTGTAACAGGTTCCGTTTTCCCGTACCTCGAAGAAGGACTGAAGCTTATTTCTGAGCGCGAGTTAGAGCTCGGACCGGTATCAATTCTAAAAATTACTGCAACAGTGCCGTTCCCGGAAGAAGAAGCAAAACAACTGCTCAATCATTGCTCTAATATGCTTGTACTTGAAGAACTTGAACCGCATCTCGAAAAAGATTTGTATGTTTTAGCTAAAAAATTAAGTTTTCAGGGCAAAATCTTTGGTAAGTTAAACCAGGTTCTGAGCAGAGTTGGAAGTTATTCTGCATCAGAGGTTATTCAAGGTCTTGCTGCCGCACTGAATCTGGAAATACCTGAAGATCGTTTTAATATGGAAATGCAGGGGGAGTCACTTGTTGCTGCAAGGCCGATAACTACCTGTGCCGGATGTCCACACCGGGGCACCTTTTTAGCCATTAACAAAGCAATAAAGAAACTTAAATACAAGAAAGATGATGTAATAGTAACAGGCGATATCGGGTGCACGATTCTTGGTATGAACCCGCCATTTAATACGGTATGGACTGAGATATCCATGGGTGCGAGCATTGGTTTTGCCCAGGGGTACTACCATAGTGGTGTCAAAACTCCTGTAATTGCAACCATTGGTGATTCGACCTTCTTCCATGCAGGTATCCCTTCACTTGTTAATGCAGTACAACACCAAGTGCCGTTAACCCTGGTTATTATGGATAATGGATGGACCAGTATGACCGGCATGCAGGTAAGCCCGGGAACAGCAGAAGAATTTCAGCAGAATGGAAACAGAAGATTGGATTTAGCAACAATAGTTCCTGCTTTAGGGGTTGACTACTTTAAGATAATCAACCCTTATGACTATGAAGAATCTACTGAAACTATTAGGGATGCGATATCGCGATCAGGGGTTAAAGTAATCTTAGCTCGTCAGGAATGCGCTATTCAGGCGATGCGACAGGGTAAGCGTTATGGAAAAACAACAGTGATAGAAGAAAATTGTAATAAGTGCAAGCTCTGTATTACTGTTACAGGCTGCCCTGCTATTTCACTTGGTGAAGATTCAATTATTATAGATTCGGCAATATGTTATGGTTGCGGTTTATGTAGCCAGGTTTGTAACCGAAATGCAATTGAAAGGGGGCAATAAATCAAGATGGTTTTTGACTTATATCTGGTAGGAGTAGGGGGTCAGGGTATCCTGACCATAGGTGAAATTATAGCAGCTGCTGCATTGGAAAAAGGTATTCCTGCGAACTTTTACCCGACCAAAGGAATGGCGCAAAGAGGTGGTTTTGTTAAAGCACAACTTCGCCTTGGCCGTGCAAATGTTGGGGCTAGTATAGCAGAGAACGGGGCTGACTTGGTTATAGCGATGGAGCTTTCGGAGTCGTTGAAGGCCATTAGATATTTAAAACCTCAGGGTGACTTTGTCCTTTATAGCTCAGTCTGGTCTCCCACTGCTGTAATGCTTGGTAAAGCACCATATCCAAAACTTGATGAAGTTACAAAGGAAATTAAAAAAACTACAGAAAACATGTTTCTGATTACACCAGATCAAAGGCCCGATTTTGAGGGCCAGCCGGTGCCTGAAAATGTATTTGTCCTTGGTGCTGCCTGTAAAAACTCATCATTGAATAAAATAGTAAACGCCGATGAAATAAAACAGGCGATGCGTAACAAATGGAAACGAGGTGTAGAAAGAAACATCTACACTTTTGATTCTGGCTATAATCTTATAGTTGATTAATTGGCATAGCAATTAAAGTAGTGATGTGTAAAGCAACGGTGGCATATTTACTTGCCCTCCGTTGCTTTATTTTATGTAAAATTTGAAGATATTATTAAAATACTATGTTAATATATTCTCAAGACTTTACATGGAGGTGTTTATAATAAGCGTTTATAGTTCCAATTACAGTCAGCAGTTATCACCAAAGTTGAGCTGGTTCAGTGAAAGCCAGTTAGAAGAACTGCACAGTGCTACCATTGATGTTTTGGAAAGAGCGGGAGTAAGGGTTGACCATGATGAAGCATTACAACTGTTAAAAGATGCCGGATGTTTGGTGAAAGACAGGGTGGCCAGGATTCCGGGCTGGTTAGTTGAAGAAGCTATCAGACTGGCCCCTTCAAAGGTAAATATATACAATCGAAAGGGTAACCCGGCTATGACTCTGGAAAAAAACTGCACCTATTACGGTACAGGTTCCGATTTACCCTTCCACATTGATCTCGAGTCAGGCAAAAGGCGCAGCGCAGTGAAACAGGATATCATCAATGCTGCGATAATTATGGAGAACCTGCCTAACTTTGATTTTGTGATGAGTTATGGCATTCCCGGTGACGTCGATGCCAAAAAGGGTTGTTTGCACCAGTTTGCTGCTTTAACCTTGCACACAGCAAAACCGGTTATTTTTACAGCACTCAGTGAAGCGCACACCCGGACTATCATAGAGATGGCCGCAGCAGCAGCGGGTTCTTACGAAAACCTGCGGGCTAAACCTTATATTATCATCTATGACGAGCCAATTTCCCCCCTTGTTCACACCTATGATGGAATCGCTAAAATGTTTGCCTGTATTGAACATGGTATTCCGGTAATTTATACCCCCGGGGTCGTTGCCGGAGGCACCTGCCCGGTAACCAAGGCAGGAACCATAGTCCAAATGAATGCTGAGTCACTCTCAGGGTTGGTTATCGCCCAGCTGAAACAAAAAGGAGCCTCGATCATTATTGGTGGCGGGGCGACCCCGATGGATATGCAGACCACTGCAACCCTTTATGGTTCACCTGAAGCTTCGATGAACTATGCTGCTATGACCGCCCTGGCCCAGCATTACAAACTGCCTAACTTTACCGAGGCTGCCTGCTGCAATGCTCCTGTGCCCGATGCACAGGCCGGTATGGAGGCCTCAATTGGGCTGCTTTTGAATCAACTCAGCGGGGCCAACCTGGTTCATGATGTGGGGTATCTTGACTGTGGCAAAACCGGTTCGCTGCCGTTCCTGGTAATGTGCGACGACTTCATCAGCGCTGTGCGTTACATCGGTAAAGGCACGCCTGTAAGCTCTGAAAAAATTGGTGTGGATACCATTGTAGAAGTAGGCCCCGCCGGTCATTATCTTGACGCTGCGCACACTATGGAGAACTTCCGCAGCGAAATTTGGATGCCAACAGTATTTAACCGGATGATGTGGGAAACTTGGAAAGAGCAGGGCGGCAAAGACAGTGTGGAGCGTTCCAGGGATAAGGCTAAAGCCATCCTTGATAATAACCAGGGCAATGCTCCAGCCCGTGCCGCTGCGGAGAAAATTACCGCTCTGCTAGGGGAATAACTGGCTGGCAGATTACCAATCTGCTGATCTGCCTGATCATTTAGTTCATCTTGCTTTAATTGTTATATAATATTAAGCAACGGGTTGTGAATAGCACTATCCCGGAAAGGAGATGGTTACGGACTAACGGAATATCTGTCGCAGTTACCAATGGAGCATGAGTTTTATGAGGGTCTTTTAGAATGATCATGAGGAGGGAAAAACATTGATAAAGAAAATTGCTTTACTGGTGGCGGTTCTGTTACTGTCTGCTTTAGTTCTTACTTCTTGCGGACCTACCGATACCGGATCCGATGTAGAAGAAGATCCGACAGAGGCGCTTTCAGAAAAACATGGCGGGGTATTGCGCAGTGCTTACTATGCACCTACTAACCTGCAGCCTGGATTTTTTGGTACTGTTGCCGACGACTGGATTGGCAAGCAGTGGTGTGACTTCCTTGTTTATATTGATGAGCAGAATGTGCCCGATCCGAACCGGAGTTTGGCAGAGAGTTGGGAAGCTGATGAAGAAGCCAAAATCTGGACTTTTAACTTGCGTCAGGGCGTTCTTTTCCATGATGGAAAAGAATTAACCTCCCGCGATGTTCAGTTTACTTTCGACCGCCTGCGCGATCCCGATGTCGGGGCGGCCACAGTCGGTTTATACTCCAACATCGTTGAAATTACCACTCCCGATGATTACACAGTGATTTTTGAACTGGCTGACTCAAACCCGGATTTTCTCTTCGACCTCTTTGATTACAATGCTGTTGTAATCGATGCCGACAATGAAGATCTGGCAACTAATTGGAATGGAACCGGTCCATTTGTCATCACCAGCTATTCGCCTGAAGACAGAATTGTTTTTGAACGTAATCCGAACTACTGGATGACCGATGGTGATGGTCTTCCTTTGCCTTACCTTGACGGTGTTGAGATAATATTCCTGTCTGATTCCTCTGCCCAGATCGAAGCGCTGCGCGGCGGACAGATTGATTATTTAATCTACCTGCCCACCGAGTTTATTCCTGCATTGGAGGCTGACCCGAGCCTGCAGGTTCTTCAGGCTCCTTCCAATACTTCCTATGTTCTGCGGATGCGGGTAGATGAAGGACCGGCCAGTGATGTGCGTGTGCGCCAGGCTCTTAAAATGGCGACTGACCGTTCAGCTATCCTCGACGGTGCAGTTGACGGGCTGGGCACTACCGGTCGTGATACCCCGATCGGCCCGGCTTATGGAGACTTCTATCTTGATGTTCCCGAACCGGCTCGTGATGTTGAGGGCGCTAAGGCATTGTTAGCCGAGGCTGGTTATGCCGATGGCTTTGATCTTGTTCTCACTACACAGGAGTCTTCACCAGTTCCGGCCATTGCGACAATCTGGAAGGAACAGATGGCTGAAATCGGCGTGGAGGTCGAAATCCAATTAGTACCTTCCGATCTCTACTATGGCGCTGACAATATGTGGTTGGAAGTGCCCTATGGTATTACCGACTGGGGAGCCAGGCCCTCTCCACAACCTTACCTTGATCAGGCCTATGTCTGTGGTGCAACGTGGAATGAAAGTCACTGGTGTGATCCTGAATTGGACGAGCTGGCCGACCTGGCTGGCAAGGAAATGGATCGCGATGAACGAGTCCGCCTTTACCATGAGATCCAGGAAATTTTCATTGAGCGCGGACCGATTATTATCCCCTTCTTCATCAATAACCTTTGGGGAGCGAGTGCCGAACTTCAGGGAATGGAGCCGACCAGTATTCTCGGAACGGCTATGGATCTTCGCCCTGTTTATTTTGAAAGATAAAGAACATATATAACTCTTATAAACGAGAGTACAAAAGCCACTTGCTTAGCCTCAGGCTGAGCCGGCTGCGCGGGAAGCTTACCCGGTGGGTCGATGACCCACCGGGACCTTTCCGGTAAGACAGACCTTTCCCACTAGGGAGGTAGCTTATGACCAGTAAAACTGTAACCCAGAAGAAAAATAAGCCGGAAAGGTCCCGGTTTGTCACTGCTCTGAAGCGTCTCTGGCGTTACCCGACAACATTGATTGGTTTTACCCTGGTATTCCTTTTTATTGTTATTGCCATTTTTGGACCGATGATTGCCCCCTATAAATATACAGAACAAAATTTGATCAATAAATTACAACCCCCTTCTGAGGAACATGTTTTTGGAACAGATCAATTTGGCAGGGATGTATACAGCAGGGTTCTGGTCGGCAGTCGTGATGTGCTGACAGTTGCTGGTTCAGGGACCGCTCTGGCTGTATTTTTCGGGTTGCTGCTTGGCCTGATTTCCGGGTATCGCGGAGGGCTGTTTGATGAATTAATTATGCGTTTTATGGATGTTATACTTTCAATTCCTCCATTACTGCTGGCCATGGTAATCCTTTTTTCACTCGGCCCTTCCAGACTTAACGTAATTATAGTAGTTGGATTTCTCTATATTCCCATGGTAGCCAGGGTCGTGCGCAGCGTTGTCCTCGATCTGAAAACAAGGCAGTTTGTCGAAGCCGCCCGGTTGCGCGGGGAAAGCAGTCTTTATATTTTGTACCGTGAAATCCTGCCTAATGTTTTACCTCATCTGGCTGTTGAAGCATCAATGCGCTTTTCCTATTCAATATTCCTGGTTGCCTCTTTAGGTTTTCTAGGTCTGGGGGTTCAACCACCTTCTCCTGACTGGGGGCTGATGGTTGGAGAAGCCCGAACCTGGTTTTACCAGGCCCGCTGGGTTCTCTTTTTCCCGGCCGGTGCAATTGCTTTACTGGTAGTAGCTGTAGGTTTTATGAGTGACGGACTGCGCAGGATGCTCTTACCGGGAGGTGTCAGTGATGCCTAATAATACCCCTGTTCTTGATGCCCGTTGTTTAACCGTTGCTTACCGGACCGATCATGGTCTTCTTGATACTATTCGCAATGTGTCGCTACAAATTAATGCCGGTGAAATTTACGGATTAGTCGGTGAATCAGGATCCGGTAAAAGCACCCTGGCTAAAGCCCTGGTTCGTTATCTGCCGTCGAACGGTATTTTAAGCAGCGGCTCGGTTACTCTTTGCGGAACAGACCTGCTTGCCCTCTCTCGGACTGAAATGCGCCAGGTTTGGGGGAGCAGGATTACCATGGTCCATCAGGACCCAAGCGCCTCAATTAATCCTGCAATTCCAATCGGTGAACAAATCGCAGAAGTGGTAAGAATTCATCTTAACCTGAACAGGCATGAGGCGAAGGCAAAGGCTACTGAAATGCTCAATAAAGTGCGAATGCCCGATCCTGAATCGGTGGCACGCCGGTATGCCCACCAGCTTAGCGGCGGTATGCTGCAGAGAGTGTTAATTGCGATTGCGATGAGCACAAATCCCGAATTGTTGATTATGGATGAACCGACTACTGCGCTTGATGTTACAACCGAAGCAGTGATTCTCGATTTGATTGGCGATTTAATGCAGGAATACAACACGGCAATTCTTTATATAACCCACAACCTGGGAGTAGTTGCCAGGGTCTGTAACAAAGTCGGTGTTCTCTATGCCGGCGAAATTATGGAAGAAGGCAACATCGAGCAGGTCTTTAAGAACAAGCTTCACCCTTACACACGGGGTTTACTTGGCTGTGTGCCGCGGGTTGATGCGAATAAAAAAGATATTAGTTTGAAAGCTATTCCCGGGTTTATCCCCCGGCCGGATCAATTGCCTCCGGGCTGTATTTTTGCTCCGCGCTGCGAACTGGTTGAACCGGCCTGCGAAACAGAAAGGCCGCCTTTGGTTGATATTGAAAAAGGTCACCTGAGTGCCTGTCGTCGTCATGAAGAACTGAAAAAAATCGGAGATGTAATCATGGAGACCCGTGAGAGCCATGATGAGGATGAAGAGTTAGGCGAGCTTGTTTTGGAAGCACGCAATATTAAAAAATACTTTCCTCTTTCTGGTGGCATGTCAAGCGCATTTGGCCGGAAAGGAACAGAAATTAAAGCTGTTGACGATATGTCTGTACGAATGCGCCGCTCCTTTACCATGGGTATAGTTGGCGAAAGTGGCTGCGGCAAAACTACTTTTGCCCGTTGTATAATGGGTCTTGAAAAAGCTACGGCAGGTGAGATAGAACTGCAGGGGAAACTGCTGCCCTATTCGGTAACAAAAAGATCAAGGGAAACTTTGCGCAAAATGCAAATGGTTTTCCAAAACCCCGATGCGTCACTTAACCCCCAGCATCCAGCCGGTGAAAGTGTGGCCAGGCCGCTCTACTTATTGCACAAGCTTAAAAAGAAAGAGGTTAAAGATAAAGTAAAAGAGCTATTTGAAGCTGTCAACCTTCCGGAGGATTACATTTATCGCCTGCCCCATGAATTAAGCGGTGGTGAAAAACAGAGGGTAGCTATAGCCCGCGCGTTTGCCGCTGACCCGATCCTGATGGTTTGCGACGAGCCGATCTCGTCTCTGGATGTTTCAGTCCAGGCATCATTGATGAACCTGCTCGTTGATCTGCAGGAATCGCAGGGAACCTCCTACCTTTTTATATCCCATGACCTGGCGGCTGTCAGACACCTGTCAGACTGGATTGCCGTTGTTTATCTAGGTCGGCTCTGGGAAATGGGCTCTGCTGAAGATGTTTTTGTGCCTCCGTACCATCCATACACCGAAGCACTCCTTTCGGCCATTCCCATTCCCGATCCCGATATCAGGCAGGAATCAATACGCCTAAAGGGCTCGGTGCCGAGCGCTATGAATATTCCGTCGGGATGCCGGTTTCATACCCGTTGCCCACGTAAGTATGGTTCAATATGTGAGACAGAAGAACCTCCCTGGCAGGATGCGGGAAACTATCATCAAATATGCTGCCACATTCCGCTGGAAGAGCTAAAGGCCATGCAAGGGGAAGGGTTAATTAAAAAAGCGAGCAGGGAAGGGGGAACTTCGCAATGACAATCTATCTGCTTAGACGGATCGGATTTATCATTATTACCCTGATCCTGGCCTCAATTATTATCTTTTCAATTACTCAGTTTTTACCAGGCGATGTAGCCGGTATAATCCTCGGTCAGTTTGCCACAGAAACTGCTATTGCAAACCTGCGTGAAGAACTGGGCCTTAATGAACCGCTTCATCTGCAGTACCTTACCTGGGCAGGAGGCTTTATCCGGGGCGACTGGGGCAATTCTTTGGCCAGCCGAATGCCAATCCGGCCAATTGTCATGGAGCGCTTGGGGAATTCAGCTAAACTGGCAGCAATGGCTCTTTTAATCTACGTGCCCCTGGGAATTATACTCGGAGTAATTGCAGCTATTAAACGTGACAAATGGCCAGATCAGCTTATTTCCGGGGTTTCCATGGCCTTTGTCGGTTTGCCTGAGTTTGTCAGCGGGTTATTGCTGATCACCTTTCTTGCAATTGGGTTGGAATGGTTTCCTGCCAATTCTTCGATTAATCCTGATACTCCCTTCAGGGAAGCATTTCCCTACCTTGTTCTGCCGGCTGTCACAGTCAGCTTGACCGGATTAGGATATATTGCCAGAATGACCCGCTCCGGAACAATTGATGTGCTCAAAACCGATTACGTCAGGGCGGCCGACTTGAAAGGATTACCGGCCTGGCAGGTTTTAATTAAACACGTTCTGCGAAACTCCCTTTTGCCCACCGTTACAGTGGTGGCAATGGGTATTGGGTGGCTTCTGGGCGGACTGATAGTCACCGAAGCTGTTTACGGTTATCCCGGTTTGGGTCGTTTAATTGTCTTCAGCATCCAGCGCCAGGATCTCCCGATGATCCAAGCCTGCAGCATGATAGTCGTGGCGGTTTACAGCATCTCCAACCTGATTGCAGATATATTGTACGGACTGCTAAACCCGAGAATCCGAGTAGGAGAGTGACAGCGGCAGGATGAAAAAAAATTACCGGGCCTATCAATTTGTTATGGAAACAAATTGGGATCAATTGCCAAATGAGGTGAAGCAGCGGGCACAAATGTGTCTGCTGGATAATCTCGGCGTAACCATGGCCGGAACGCTTACCCCAATCAGTGGAATCGCTTCCCGTTTTGCCGTTTCCAACTGGGGTGGTAATGATTCGACTATTTTGCTGCACAGGAGCAAGGCGTCAGCCCCGGGTGCCGCCTTTGCCAATGCCTGTGCCGGCAACGGGCTCGATCTTGATGATGATGCTATTTACACCCGGGGTCATCCCGGTGCCCAGCTTTTCCCGACGGCCCTGGCTGTTGCAGAAAAAACCGGGGCCAGTGGCAAGGAGTTGCTTGAGTCATTGGTGGTTGGTTATGAAATATCGATCAGGGCTGGTCGTTGCTGGCACGATATGCACGAGATCTACCAGTCCTGCGGTTCATGGGGTTCTGTGGGATGTGCGGCAGTTGCTGCGCACCTGCTGAAACTTGATCTGAAAAAAATTGAGCATGCCCTCGGCATTGCTGAATACCATGCACCGAATGCGCCGATGATGCGTGACATTTACAACCCCACCATGGTTAAGCACGCTATTGGCTGGGGAGCGATGAACGGGGTAACCTCAGCCCTTCTTGCTCAAAGTGGTTATACAGGCATGCCAGGTCTGCTGGGCATGGATAAATATCAAGATTGGGTCTCAGATCTTGGCGAGCAATACCTCATGACCGATTGGGTTTTTTACAAGGATTGGGCTTCATGCGCCTGGGGCCATGCCGCCGGAGTAGCCGCGCTTAAACTGCTTGATCAGTTTAATTTTGATCCCGCTGAGATAAAAACTGTCAGGGTTAAAACTTTTAACGAGGCAGCACAACTCTGCCAGGGTTATCCCGCTACTACTGAAGAGGCTCAGTTCAGTATAAAATGGCCTTTGGCCTGCCTGATAATAGACCGTGAATTAGGCCCGGATCAGGTGCTTGAAAAAAGATTTTCTGACCCGAATGTTTTAGCTCTTTTCGACAAAATTGAAATGGTTGTTGATCCTGAAATCAACAGGCTATACGAAGATATGAAAGAAATGGATCTGCGCATGCACAGCGCTGTTGAAATAACCCTGCAGGACGGTAAAGTATATGATTCTGGCCTGGTGGAAAGAGGCGCGGATCGCTACAGCGAAAAGGATCTAGAGCATAAATTTCGCAAACTTGCAGCATATGTGACAGACCCCGGCACAGTAGATAATCTGGTCGAAATGGTCTGGCATTTCGACCAGGCAGCAAACGTGCGTGAGCTGATTGCTCTGATTAAATAGACATTAGACACCCGTAAAAAGATATATTTAGTAAAGCTTAATATAATTACGGCTACAAAAGTTCAAGGCTTGTTTTCGCCAACTGTTGCAGCTGAATTATCCATATTAACTATAGTGCGGATGGAGGTAGGTTTAATGTCTTACTCTTTACAGGCAATACCTCGTTTTCAGCTTTTCAGCCGTGAACAATGTGAAGCGGTTCATCTTGCTACACTTGATGTTCTCAGGCGCACTGGGACGCGGGTTTATCACAGAGAAGCCCGTGAACTATTAAAAGAAGCCGGCTGCCTGATCAGTGATGAAACACTGGTTAAGTATCCTCCTTCACTCGTTGAGTGGGCTGTCGAACAGGCTCCTGCGACAATAGCTCTTTGTAACAGGGGTAGCAGCAGGGCTGCATTAAAGCTTGAAGCGATGAATGTGGCTTTTGGTACAGGCTCTGACTGCCGCAACTACATTGACCCTCGTAACGGCGAGTACCGTCTGTTCAGGGCTGCCGATATACTCGACTGCATTCGGCTGGTTGACGCCTGCAGAGAGATCGATTTTTGCATGTCTATGGGTATTCCCGCAGATGTAGATGCAATCAAGCCATATGCTTATCAATTCTCCCTGATGTTGCTCAATACAGCCAAGCCAATCGTATTTATTGCCGATGATCTGACTGATTGTAAATCTATTGTGGCTATGGCTACTGCATCGGCCGGAGGCGATAAAGAACTGGAATTAAGCCCAAATCTGCTCTGCTACAGCCAGGTAACGACCCCGTTGATTCATAACGAAGAATCGACAGACAAGCTCCTGTTCATGGCTGAAAAAGCGGTACCCGTTGTTCACCAGCCTTCTCCGATGATGGGCGGAACTGCACCGATGAGCATGGCAGGCGGCCTGGTTGTTGGTAATGCCGAAGTTCTCTCCAGCCTGGTAATCCACCAGCTTAAAAGGCAGGGAGCGCCTTTCCTCTACGGCGGAGGACAGCACCATATTGATATGCAAACTACTATTAGCGTATACAGCGCCCCCGAATTCGATCTTGAAAGGGTTGCCGTAGCCGAGATGGCCAGGTACTACAACCTTCCCAGCTGGGGTTACGCTGGCTGCACTGATAGCTGTATCTTTGACGAACACGCAGCTGCAGATGCCGGCCTGTCAATTATGACAGCTCTTCTCAGCGGTCAGAACCTGGTTCATGATATTGGTTACATGGAAGCAGGGCTGACCTTTGGAGTAGAAATGGTGCTCTATGCCGATGAAATTATCAGTCGCATGAAATCTTTTTGCCGGGGCATTTCGCTTGATAGCAAGTCGATGGCCCTTGACTTAATTGATGAAGTTGGACCGGGTGGGGCATTTTTGACTACCGAACATACTTTTAAGCATTTTCGTGATTTCTGGCAGCCACGCTATTTAAACCGCCGTCGTCGCGATGATTGGGTTACTGGTGGCAGCAAGAGCATGAGTGATAAATTGCGTGAAAAGGCGATTGAGATAATGGAAACCCACCGGCCGGAAGAACCTTCTGCCAGCTTGAGGGAAGAGGTTGAATATATTCTTAACCAGAACGGGCAGCGCAAGTAAGGCGCAGTAAGGGAGCACCAATGACGCTAAGGTTGACAGACTATGAAAAACAGATGCTTGACGGTTCAGAGGGTAGGCTTAAGCAGAAAGCGATGGAAGTGATTGTGCGCTATG
>CAZCHW010000005.1:0-17237 GCA_964498375.1 uncultured Syntrophomonadaceae bacterium
GCAGATACCCAAGGTTAAAACATATAACCTTTGCCTCACCATGCAAATACTTAGCCATATTACTGTGACTATCCTGAATGAGCTCTACCCGGTCTTCCAACCCGGCGGCTACAAGTTTTTCAGCAGTTTGTTCAAGTGCTGCCTTTTGAATGTCAAATGCATACACCCGACCTGTCTGTCCAACCCTGCCAGCCAGAAACATGGTATCATGACCGTTACCGGCTGTAGCGTCTACAGCTACATCACCCGGTTCTATTACTTGTTTCAGGAAGATATGAGCCATCTCAGTTATTTTTTTCAGGTTAAACAAATCACAGACCCCTGTTAATAATTTTCCAGTTGCGATGAAATAATAGAAACCCGGGATTCTTGATCAATAAAGGCAAAGATGCTTTCCATAATCCTGTCAGCTCCCGCCCCGTTATGACAAACCACTGCCATTCCCAGCTCCGCTTTTTGCCAGAGATCCTGGCTGCCAACTTCTGAGACAGAAAGATTAAAACGATTACGCAGCCGCTGTATTAAACTTTTTATAACCTGGCGCTTAGCCTTCAGGGAAGTAGCTCCCGGAATATGCAACTCGAGACGGCAGATTGCGACCCGCATTCATTAATATCCTCCCCGGTTAAAAAGCCCTTCAACCAAAAAGTTATAGATAATCAGGCATATCACTTTGAATAAGGGGCACAGTAACCTGTGCCCCGATATAACAATCAGTTGCAAAAAATATTATTAAGCAAGATACTTCTTCAACAAATCCCATAGTTCCTGGGGCTTGAAAGGCTTGGTCATGTAATTATCCGCTCCGAGATCAAGGGCGCGTTGACGATCTTCGTCTTCAGCTTTAGCCGTCAGTACGATAATAGGAATATTCCTAGTTGCTTCTTCACCTTTTAACACTTTGAGAACCTCGAAACCATCAATTTTTGGCATCAAAAGATCGAGTAAAATCAGGTCGGGGTGTTCCCGCTTCACGGCATTAAGCGCCTCTTCACCGTCTTCTACAATTTCGACCTGGTATCCTACTGCATCCAGGCAGGTTCTTACTCCTAAGATTACATTTTTTTCATCTTCCGCCAGCAATACTTTTTTATTCAATTAATTAACCTCCCTGTTTCTGATCTGCATCGGGCAGTGTAACTGATTCATCGCCCTGGTAAACAGGAAAAGTAAAAGTAAATGTTGTTCCCTTACCAACTTCGCTGTCTACCCATATTTCACCACCATGGGCCATAACAATATCTTTGGCTATTGCCAGCCCGAGGCCAACGCCTCCGGCTCCTTTGCGCCCTGGTCCGCTTACCTGTACATACTTACGGAATATTTTTTCCTGATGTTCCCGTGGAATACCACAGCCGGTATCCTCAACTGAAAAGAAATGGCGCTTACCACGCTGCCTGACCCTGACTGTAATAGTTCCGCCCGGATCGGTATACCTCATGGCATTACCGACCAAATTGGCTAAAACCCAGACAGACTTATTAAAATCAGCAGCAACTGGGGGCAATTTCGGTGGTAAATCAGTAATTAATTCAATACCCTGTTTTTCTGCCTGTACTTTCAGTGGGCGCACTGCTTCCTGAACCAGATCTGCTACATCTGTCGGCTCTGCTTCGACATAAATGGTCCCTGATTCAATCCGGGAAAGTTCCATTAGATTATCGATTAACCTGTTAAGCCGTTCACAGTCAGAACCGATTGCTTCCAGAACTTCCTTCCCTCTCGGAGTTAAATCACCGAGCATACCTTCTTTAAGCATCTCAACGCCAACGATAATTGTAGTAAGCGGGGTTCTAAATTCATGGGATACAATTGACACAAAATCAGTCTTAATTTTTTCCATCTCATGGAACCTGGTTACATCAGTCAGCTGCACCAGGGCCCCCCATAGTTTCCCATCATGGAATATCGGGTTCATGGCAATTTTAAAGAAATAGCGCTGATCCAACCTTTTAACTTTGACCGATGCCTCTTCGTAAGAACACTTTAAAGCTGCCTGTTGCTCAAAAACATCGTCCAGCAGGCCGTCAATTTTTTTAATAGAAGTTAGTTCCCCCAGGTCATGTCTAACAGCCTGTTCAATGCTGGCATGAAAAAATTCGCCCGCCTGTTTGTTTAACCAGACTACCTTTTTATCAAGATCTACTATAAATACTGCATCGGCAAGGTTGTCGGCTATAGTGTCGAGATTCACAGGATCCGGAAGATTGTTCAAAATTACACCTGCCTTTCTGTTACAACTTTTAAATTATTATGGAAATATAATTTTGATATACTTTTTTATTATACCATCAACATGCACCAATTAAAAGCATATCGATGTGGAATTCAAATGATCCAAATATTTAGCCCTAAAAGGACGGATAGCCTAAAGTTAATCAAAACCGGGAGGCTTTGAGTACGATCATCAAAAATAACAGGTTCAGTGATTTTTTTCTCAATGTTACTGTTCATTACTGTGGCAATCTGGCAAATAACCAGGTCTCACCATCGCCAGCAATCCTAACATGGCAGCAGCCACGACAGCTAAACAAATCACAGAAACCCAGTCTTTCAGATCTTTATTTCTTTGACCAAAAGCAGATTGCCATTATGCTATGATATAATGACAAAATAAATCTACCCTTGAGGAGGAATTTATGTCTGAAATAATTGCCTTGATTATCGCCTCTGTCTGTTTCCTGATCGGGTTGCTGGGCACCTTACTGCCGGTCCTGCCGGGGGCCCCGCTCATTTGGTTAGGTATGCTGCTCTATGGGTTGATTGCCGGCTTCGATCAGCTTGGCCTCTTTTTTATGATCACCCAGGCAATTTTTGCCTTATCGGTAATGGCAGTTGATTACTTCTTTTCTGCTATGGGCAGCCGTTACTTCGGCGGTTCAAAAGCTGCATTCTGGGGTGCAGCAGCAGGGTTGTTTTTCGGACTGTTTTTCTTTCCTTTCGGACTTATTCTAGGCCCTTTCCTCGGGGCAACTCTGGCCGATATACTTTTCAAACGTCGTACCGAAGATGCCCTTAGATCGGGAATTGGCGCCACACTGGGCTTTCTTGGTGCTCTGCCAATTAAGCTGATCATTGAAGTCGTGATGATTGTCTGGTTTTTAACTAGAATCTTTTGAGGTAATTGCCAATCTGTTTGCAATTTTTTCTATTAAGCAGGAAATTAAAAAAGAATAGAGAATAATGACAAAAGAAATTATTATATTTTATGCGCTGATAACGCAAAAGGAGGTCTATTTTCCAGATGGAAAAAGTGTGGCTTAAGTATTACGAACCAGGGGTACCTCACAGCATTGATTACCCACCCCTTTCCCTCTACCAGATTTTCCAACAGACTACGGAAAAGTATAAAAATAATCCTGCCGTTCATTTTATGGGGCGTGAAATCACCTACGGCGAACTCTCTGCTGCTGCTAAAAGCCTCGCTGCGGCGTTGTCTGATCTGGGCGTCAAGAAAGGCGATCGGGTTGCCATCCATTTGCCAAACAGCACTCAGTTTCCCATCGCGTATTTTGCGGCTCTTTCAATCGGCGCTGTAGTCGTTCCCTTTAATCCACTCTATGTAGCCCGGGAAATGGAATATCAGCTGAAAGACTCAGGCGCTGAAACAATCATCACCCTAACCCGTTTCTACAAAATGATCAAAGATATTCAACCTAAAACAAATCTCAAAAACATTATTGTATCAAATATTAAAGATTACTTTCCCGGAATGCTCAGTTTTCTTTACACGATTGCTAAAGAAAAAAAAGAAGGCGATCGGGTTGACCTAGCCGCTGAAGACTATTCCTTTAAAGATTTAATCAGCAAAAATGAAGGTAAGGAGACACCGATTGTAGATACTAAACCTGAAGACAGGGCTTTATTCCTCTATACCGGAGGAACTACTGGGGTATCCAAGGGAGCGGTACTTAGCCACAGCAACCTGGTTGCCAACATGCACCAGGTGAAAGCATGGTGCACTGATTACGTGGAGGGAAAAGAAACCATTCTCGGGGTATTACCCTTTTTCCATAGTTACGGATTAACAACAATCCTTAACCTGGGTCTTTTAAATGGCGGAAAACTGGTCTTGCTACCCCGCTTTGAACTGGAAACGGTCCTGAAAACTATTCATAAACAAAAACCAACTCTATTTCCCGGTGTTCCGACGATATACGTAGCAATCAATAATGCCCCCAACCTGGCCAAGTATGATATCAAGTCAATCCGTGTATGCATTAGCGGTGCTGCGCCGTTACCGGTTGAAGTACAGCAGCAGTTTGAAAAGAATACCGGTGGTAAGCTGGTTGAAGGTTATGGTTTGTCAGAAACCTCCCCTGTTACTCATGCAAACCCGATTTATGGAAAACGCAAGCCGGGCAGCATTGGTCTGCCAATGCCCGACACCGATTACAAAATTGTTGACGTCGAAACCGGAGAACAGGATATGCCTGTTGGGGAAATCGGCGAACTGTGTATTCGCGGACCGCAGGTCATGGAAGGCTACCTGAATATGCCCGACGAAACAGCGAACAGCCTCAGGGATGGCTGGTTCTACACCGGGGATATAGCCAAAGCCGACGAGGAAGGCTATACATACATAGTTGACCGTAAAAAAGATATGGTTATCGCCGGTGGCTTTAATATATACCCGCGCGACATTGAAGAAGTTCTTTACACTCATCCAAAGATCATGGAGGCTGCTGTAGCAGGTATTGTTGACCCCTACCGTGGCGAAACTTTAAAAGCTTATGTAGTTCTTAAGGAAGGCGAAACGATGACTGAAGAAGAGGTAATTCAGTATTGTAAAGCCAACCTGGCCGCCTACAAGGTTCCTAAACTGGTAGAATTTAAGGATGAACTCCCGAAAACCATGATTGGGAAAGTATTAAGGCGGATGTTGCGTGAGGAAGAGGAACAAAAGAATACAGATAGTTAAGAGCCTGATCAAGAAGTAAAAATAAAAAAGGCAAGCAGGTGTTCGTGCTGCTTGCCATTTTATGCTATTTTGAGGTAAGAAGGGCCCTGGCCTGAAGTATTTGTTTTTCTACTGCTTCAGGGGCAGTACCACCCCGGCATTTTCGGACAGCAACCACTTTAACGGGATCAAAAAGATAATCAATCTGCCCGCTTAAGGCAGGGTGAAATCTACTGCGCTCCTGTTTATCCAGATCACGCAGACGAATTGAATTCTCCCTGCAGAAAGCGATCATCTGCCCAACCATGTGGTGGGCTTCCCGGAAAGTAACCTGATTTTGGACCAGGTAATCGGCAATGTCAGTAGCACAGAGATAATCATCATCTACTGCTTCGCTCATTCGCTGGCGATTTACTGTCATTGTTTCGAGCATTTCAGCAAAAAGGGGCAACAGAGCCACCAGGGTATCAACCGTGTCAAAAAGCCCTTCCTTATCCTCCTGCATATCTTTATTATAGGCCAGCGGTAAGCCTTTCATCACAGTCAGTAAGGCAAAAAGGTTGCCATAAATGCGACCGCTCTTGCCACGCACCAGCTCGGCAACATCGGGGTTTTTTTTCTGGGGCATCATACTGCTGCCGGTTGTGTAGGCATCATCAAGCTCTATAAAACCAAACTCAGCGCTCGACCAGTTGATTAACTCTTCGCTGAACCGGCTTAAATGCATAATCAGGATTGATGCAAACGATAAAAATTCAAGTAAATAATCTCGATCGCTGACGGCATCGATACTATTTTCATAAAGATTGGCAAACCCGAGTTTATCAGCAACCAATTCCCGGTTCAGTGGAAAACCTGTACCGGCCAGCGCTCCGGCACCAAGGGGCATCAGGTCGGTTCGTTCCAGGGCTCCGCAAAGCCGCTTCTGATCCCTTTCAAACATCCAAAAATAGGCCATTAAGTGATGTGAAAATAGTACCGGCTGCGCTCTTTGTAAATGAGTATAGCCTGGGATTATTAAATCGCTGTATTGTTCAGCCAGCTTGATAATAGTTTCAAGCAACCGGGTTAACCCGGATTTAATGACCTTCCCCTGGTCAAGTAAGTACAAATGCATATCCAGGGCCACCTGATCATTTCTGCTACGTCCTGTGTGCATTTTACCACCGACAGGTCCAACTAACTCGGTAAGACGTTTTTCAATGTTCATATGAATATCTTCAAATTTAATATCATATGGAAAGCAGTCGTCGATAATCTCAGCTTTAATTTTGTTTAATCCGTTGATGATTAAACCGGCTTCTTCAGCTCCTACAATTTTTTGGGCTGCCAGCATTTCCACATGTGCAGCACTACCCTGAATATCATATAAAGCCAGCCTGCAATCAAAGGGCAGTGAAGCGGTAAAAGTTAGCACCGCTTCTGCCGTATCTTTTGTAAACCTACCCTGCCATGGCTTTTTCAGCTTTTCGCCACCTCCCTGGTCTGTGCTTTCTTGCTTAACTCCATCATCCCCTTAATAGTGAGGGGCAAACCATATAGGTTGATGAATCCCTGGGCATCTTTCTGCTCAAAGAGCTCGTCCTTCTCAAAAGTTACCATATCATGGTGATAGAGAGTATGCTCTGACATCCGGCCGGCAACCGAAATGTTGCCTTTGTAAAGTTTTAGTGTAATAGTTCCGGTTACACACTGCTGGGTTTTTTCAACAAATCCCTGCAGTGCCTCGCGCAATGGGGTAAACCATAACCCATAGTAGATCAACTCGGCATATTTAAGGGCCAGAGTCTCCTTAAAATGTAATGTTTCACGGTCCAAAGTATAGTGCTCTAATTCACGGTGAGCATAGGTTAAAAGTGTTCCGCCCGGTGTTTCATAAACACCGCGCGATTTCATACCCAGCAAGCGGTTTTCCACCAGGTCAACCCGCCCAACACCGTTGCGCCCGGCAATTTCATTTAACTTTTCAACCAGTTCAACCGGTTTTAAGACAACTCCGTTAACACTGACCGGAGTCCCGGCCTCAAATCCAATGGTTACTGTTTCCGGTTGTTCAGGAGCATCCAGCGGATCGACGGTCAACCTGAACATATCACTATCAGGCTCGCGGTTCGGATCTTCCAAAATGCCGCCTTCAAAACTGATATGCCATATGTTACGATCAATGCTATACGGTTTTTCTGCTGTAGTAGGCACCGGTATGCCGTGTTCACAAGCATAATCCATACAGTCGGTTCGTGATTTGAGTTCCCATTCCCGCCAGGGAGCAACGATCTTCAAGTAAGGATTTAATGCTTTAACCGCAAACTCAAACCTAACCTGATCATTCCCCTTACCTGTCGCTCCGTGAGCTATGGCTGTAGCTCCCACTTTTTCAGCAATTTCAACCAGTTTTTTACCGATTACCGGACGGGCAATTGCTGTGCCCAACAAATATTTGCCTTCATAAACAGCTCCCGACTGCACCATCGGGAAAATATAATCGCGGACCAGTTCTTCCCGAATATCTTCAACAAATACCTGTGAAGCTCCTGTTTTAAGCGCCTTTTCTTCAAGTCCGACCAGCTCTGAATCTCCCTGACCAACATTTGCTGTCATGGCGATAATTTCATAGTCATACTTTTCTTGAAGCCACTTTACAATTACCGAAGTATCCAACCCACCTGAATATGCGAGAACTACCTTTCCCTTAGCCATTAATTCTTCCTCCTCATTTTAAATTTCAGTAATTAAATTTTTTATTATTGATAAACCTTCTTTAAGCTCATTATCACTGATCGTCAACGGCGGCAGCAGCCGAAGAATGTTTTCTCCAATGGCATTGACAAGTAAACCTTTACTGGTGCATTGACTGTGCAGGTTTTTAGCTACAGGCTGGTCGAATTCCAGTGCACAAATTAATCCTTTTCCGCGAAACTGCCCTTTTAAGCCGGCTTTGCTGTTAACTGCTCCTGTTAGATCCTGCTTCAGTTTTTCACCCTTGGAAACCACCTCTCCCATGAAACCATCGGCAAGAATAATCTCAAGTACAGCCAGTGCTGCCGCGCACACCACCGGATTACCACCAAAGGTGGAAGCATGATCGCCCGGTTGAAAAACAGAAACACAACCTTCACCGGCAACCATAGCCCCGATTGGCAAACCACCACCCAACCCCTTGGCTACAGTTAGCAAGTCCGGCCGAACTCCGAAATGTTCAAAAGCCCATAGTTTTCCGGTCCGGCCCATTCCACATTGCACCTCATCAAAAATCAACAACAAATCATGGTGGTCGCAAAGCTCACGCAAACCCCTAATAAATTCCGGGTCGGCAACGTGTACGCCCCCTTCGCCCTGGATTGGTTCTACCATGATTGCTGCAGTTTCTTGATCAATTAAAGCTTCAAATGACCCGAGATCATTGAATTTGCCATAACTAAAACCCTCCAGGAGGGGTGTGAAATCCTTCTGGTATTTAACCTGTCCGGTCGCAGTGAGCGTAGCCATTGTCCGGCCATGGAATGATCGTTCTGCGGCAATAATTTTGAACCGGCCCGGAATATTTTTGCGGGCCAGTTTTATTGCTGCTTCATTAGCTTCTGCACCGCTGTTGGCAAAAAAGGCCTTTCCACCGGGCATAGTTTTTTCAACCAGTGCTTCGGCTAAATAGCTTTGCGGACCGGTGTAATACAGGTTAGAAGTATGGCTTAAGATCCCGGCCTGACTGCATATTGCCTCCACCACCCGGGGATGACAATGGCCAACCACATTAACCGCCAGACCGCTTAAAAAATCTAAATATTTTTTTCCCTGATTGTCCCAAAGGTAAGAACCTTCTCCCTTGACCAGGCAGGGGGTCTGGTCCGGCTGCCGGTTATAGGTATTAATAATGTACTTTTGTTCCAATTCCTGAATTTTACTCGTCACTGTTCTTCCTCCCGCTGTTTTACTGGGTTACCATTGTCCCGACCCCAGCATCTGTAAATATCTCCAGGATCAACGAATGTAAAACCCGACCGTCAATAATGTGAGTCCTGCGCACTCCCCCATCAAGTGCCATCAGGCAGGATTCCACTTTGGGAATCATTCCCCCGCTAATTTCGCCATTCATGATCATCGCCCTGGTTTCCCGACGGTTAATAGCCGAAATAAAATCTACTCCCTGATCTGTTTCCCTGTAAATACCGTCAACATCAGTTAGAACGATCAACTTTTCTGCCTTCAGTGATACAGCCAGTTCTCCGGCAACATAATCGGCATTAATATTTAAGCTTTCGCCGTTAAGCCCGGCCCCAATCGATGATAATACCGGAATATAGCCATTTTCACTAATCGTGTGAATCAGGGCTGGATTAATCTGTATAATTTCACCCACCCGGCCAAGGTCAACCTTTTCACTATCATCAGCTTCACCAACATTAACTTTTTCCTTGCGGCGGGCTTGTAATATTTCTGCATCACGACCGCTCAGCCCGACAGCCTTGGCTCCCTGCTGGTTAAAAAGGCTGACGATATGCTGGTTAACTTTGCCCATTAAGACCATTTCGACAATTTCCATAGTCTCGTCATCGGTTACTCTAAGCCCGTTGACAAAATGAGGTTCTTTACCGAGTTTAGCCATTACCTGGTTAACTTCTTTACCTCCCCCGTGGACTAAAACCGGCTTAATTCCGATATATTTCATTAATACGAGATCAAGAATTACTGATTCCATTAAATCCGGGCTGACCATAGCCTGCCCCCCGTATTTTACGACAAAATATTTACCGGCATAGGCGCGCATGTATGGTAAGGCTTCTACCAAAACCTGCGCTTTTGGTATACTGTTTAGCGCTTCCTGATTCATTAATCTCCCTGCTTTCCTTAGCTGCGATAATCGGCATTAATGTTGATATACTCATGACTTAAATCGGTGCCCCAGGCAGTAACTTCAGCCTGACCAAACTTAAGATCAATTAAAACTTGAATATCCCGCTCTTTTAGAATTTCCTTCATCTTCTCCTCGCTAAAGGGTACAGCTCCCCCATCTTTCGCCACCTGATAGGGACCAATAAAAATATCAACCCGTTCCGGATCAAAATCTATCCCGGCATAACCTAGGGCAGCAATAATCCTACCCCAGTTAGCATCTTCACCGTAAAAGGCTGTTTTTACCAGTGGTGAATTAAGAATCGAACGGGCCATAATCCTTGCCCCTGCTTCTTCTGCAGCCCCTTTGATCGTCAGGGTAATCAGCTTCGTCAACCCTTCACCATCTTCAACGATTTGCAACGCAAGCTCGCGGCAAACCAGCTCAAGCGCTTCTCTGAAAGGCTCAATAAAGCTGTTGTTCCTGGTTACTTCCACGCCTGCCGCACCATTGGCCATTATCAGGGCCGTGTCATTTGTAGAAGTATCACCATCAACTGTAATTACATTAAAAGAACGGTCACTGGCTTCGCTAAATAGCTCCTGTAATAGCTTGCGGTCAATTTTTACATCCGTTGTAATGTACGCCAGCATTGTCGCCATATTCGGGCAAATCATCCCCGAACCTTTGGCCATACCGCCAATATGAAACTCTCCATCAGGCATTACACAGCGGTAAGCAGAAAGTTTAACTCTTGTATCTGTGGTTAAGATCGCTTCTGCAGCAGCATGGTCGGCCTCTTCCCCCCGGTCTAAATTGAGAGGAATCTTTTTAATACCCGCTTCTATTTTGTTCATAGGAAGCGGTTCACCGATTACACCTGTTGAACATACCATTACTTCGCCCTGATCAACTTTTAGCGCCTGGGCAGTTAGTAAAGCCATGGTCAGGGCATCTATCCGGCCCTGCTCACCGGTGCAAGCATTGGCATTACCGCTGTTGGTAATAATTGCCTTGATCGGGTTGGTCAAATTCTTCTTGCAGAGACCAACCGGGGCTGCCTGAACCTGGTTAGTGGTGAAAACTCCGGCTGCAGCAGCATTGTAGTCGCTGTATATTAAGGCCAGATCTTTTTTGCAGTTTTTAATTCCTCCGGCCAGACCTGCCGCTTTAAAACCAAGTGCAGCGGTCACGCCCCTGTTGTTTAATTTGCTTAAGTATTTGTTAGCCATCTTGTACCTCCGGTGAGCTGATTATTAAAGGGCTATCTGCTGTAAACCGACTTCTTCAGGCAGGCCAAGCATTATATTCATATTCTGCACGGCCTGACCGGATGCTCCTTTTACCAGATTGTCTATTGCTGATATGATGATAATTCTTCCCGTCCGTCCGTCCAGACGAACCGCCAGGTCGCAAAAATTACTGCCACGAACACTTTTTGTCTCCGGCAGAGCGGGGTAACTTAAAATCCTCACAAATGGAGCATCATGGTAGTAATCCCGGTAAAGCTCTTCCAGCTTTTTCTGGTCTAGATTTTTACCGGGTTCGGCATAAATTGTACTAAGTATGCCTCTGATCATCGGCACCAGGTGAGGTGTAAAAGTAACCAGTAATTCTGAACCGGCCAACCGGCTCAATTCCTGTTCGATCTCTGCTGTGTGCTGATGGCCGGCTACCCGGTAAGCTTTAAAATTTTCCGTGCAGTCAGGAAAATGAAAAGCCGGTTTCGGGGCCCGCCCTGCCCCGGAAACACCTGATTTGGCATCAATGATTATGCTCTGATCACAGACCATTTTTTCTTGCAGCAATGGAGCAAGAGCTAATATTATGCTGGTTGGATAGCAACCGGGATTAGCGAGCAACCCGGCTTTGGCTATTTGATCTCCGTAGAGTTCAGGCAGGCCATAGACAGCGCTACCCAGCAGGTGCGGGAGAGGATGCTCTAAATTGTACCATTCCCGATAAAGCTCAGGGCTGTTAAGCCTAAAATCAGCGCTTAAATCTATAACCTTAAAACCTTTTTCAAAAAGCTTCGCTGCAGTCTCAGCAGAACTGCCGTGAGGTAAAGCGCAAAAAACAATGCTCACATCATCTGGAACGTTATCGGGCTTTCCTTTTTGCAGTGTTAAATCAACAAGCCCTTTAAACTGGGGATGTAAAACGCTGAACTGTTCTCCGGCGCTGCTACCTGAACCGAGAAATACCGGGACAACTGCTGGATGAGCATTAAGCAACCGCACCAATTCAACCCCGGTGTAGCCTGTGGCTCCCATAATTGCTGCTTTGATCATTTCTTAATCCCTCCAAAAAAAATAAGCCTCTCATCCTTTAAAGGACGAGAGGCTCGCGGTACCACCTTTATTGATCAGCAAGATATGGCTGATCCACTTAAACCGTTTTCACGAAAAACGGCCTTGATAACGGTATAAAACCGGAACGGCCTACCCACCGGTTTTACCGGCTTCAACCGTCACCTCCGGGGTGCGCTTCACCGCTTGCTTGTGGTCCGGACTTTCACCAACTCCGGCTCGCTGCCACCGCTGCAAAACGGGTACTCTCCCCTTCACGGGCTTTATAATATTGTTTAAGATTTTAACACAGCCTGACGATATGTCAAGAGGCTTGATAAAATTTATATCTTATAGCGGAATGTTACCATGCTTGCGCATTAACCGCTGTTCGCTTTTACTTTCGGCCATTTCCAGCCCGCGGACCAAATAGGCACGGGTCTGACGTGGATCTATAACTTCATCAATCCAGCCGCGTGCTGCGGCAATATAAGGATTGGCATACTTGTCGCGATAGTTTTCAACCAGTTCTTTACGTTTTGCTTCTTTGTCATCTGCAGCTTCAATGTCACGGCGGTTTATAATATTAACCGCTCCCTCCGGACCCATAACTGCAATTTCTGCCGTTGGCCAGGCCAGGCATAGGTCTGCGCCAAGGGACCGTGAATTCATGGCAATATAAGCTCCTCCGTATGCCTTGCGCAGGATAACTGAAATCTGTGGAACTGTAGCCTCGGAATAAGCATAGAGGATCTTGGCTCCGTGCCTGATAACCCCGCCCCATTCTTGTTCCACTCCGGGCAGGTAGCCTGGAACATCGACAAAGGTAATCAGGGGCAAGTTGAAGCAATCACAGAATCGAACAAAGCGGGCAATTTTGTCTGAAGAATTTACATCCAGGCAGCCGGCTTTTACCTGGGGCTGGTTAGCAACAATGCCGACTGAACGCCCATTTATCCGGGCAAACCCGACTACTGCATTTTGGGCATACCCCTGGTGAACTTCCAGAAGTTTGCTGCCATCTACCACTCTTTTAATAACATCTCGCACATCATAAGAACGATTAGGGTTATCCGGTACCAGGCCAACCAGATCGTCAGCCGAAATTTCCGGTTCAACTGGATCAGCCAGGGGTGGATCATCAACATTATTTGAAGGCAGGTAACTTAACAGCTCACGGATTTGATTTAGACAAACCTGCTCATCTTCAGCAAAGAAATGTGCCACTCCACTGGTTTGATTATGAGTTGCTGCTCCACCAAGCTCTTCCGGGGTGACTGATTCTCCTGTTACTGCTTTAATAACCTGTGGTCCGGTAATAAACATATTTCCAATATCACTGACCATAAAAACGAAATCTGTAATAGCCGGCGAATAAACCGCGCCACCGGCACAGGGCCCCATGATTACTGAAAGCTGGGGGATAACTCCGGAACAAAGTGTATTGCGGTAAAAAATATTGCCGAACCCATCCAGTGAGTATACTCCCTCCTGGATTCGGGCTCCGCCGGAGTCGTTCAATCCAATTACAGGTGCCCCGTTCTGGGCAGCCAGATCAAGAATCCGGCAAATTTTTTGAGCATGCACTTCACCGAGCGAACCACCGGCAACTGTAAAATCCTGGGCGTATACAAAAATTTTGCGACCTGCTATGGTTCCATGTCCGGTTACCACACCTTCACCGGGATTAGGATAATCGAGGCTGCTGGCATCTTCTAAATTGGTCTGGGCAAAAGTGCCAATTTCAACAAAGCTGCCTTGATCTAAAAGTACATTTAATCTTTCCCTGGCGGTCATTTTGCCTTTATCATGCTGATCGGCAATTCTCTTTTCACCGCCGCCGGCCAGAGTCCGGCTTCGCCTCTCTTCGAGGTGTTTAAGTTTGTCGTTCATTGCAGTCACCACTTTCTAAAATATTAAACTTGGTTTAATCCTCTGAATCTCTTTCACAAAGTTCAATCAGCACTCCACCGGTTCCTTTGGGATGAAGAAAGGCAATGCGGGCCCCACCGGCACCGTAGCGGGGTTTTTCATCGATCATCGCAATTCCTTTTTCTTTAAGTTCACTAATTTTTTCTTCGATATTGCTAACCCTGAAAGAAAGGTGATGAACTCCTTCTCCCTTTTTCTCTATAAATTTACCGACCGGGCCATCAAGTTCTGTAGATTCAAGTAATTCCAATTTACTTTCACCAACTGGCATAAAGGCAACTTTTACCTTCTGCTCTTCAACCACTTCAGTTCCTTTGCACTCAATGCCAATCTGATCGCGGTAAAAAGCAAGGGCCTGTTCAAGGTTTTTGACAGCAATGCCAATATGATCTATCTTTTCAAACAAGGTTATCGCTCCGTTTCATCGAAATTATGCAAACTTGTTTCTGATAAAACCGATAATATCCACAGTCGATGATCCGGGAGTGAAAACTTCGGCCACCCCATATTCTTTAAGATAAGCAATATCTTCCCGGGGAATAATTCCACCGACAACGACTATTATATCACTGCTATCCTGTTCACGCAGCATTTCTACAACCGGGGGTATTAATTGCATATGTGCCCCCGATAGTATGCTGAGGCCGATAACCTGAACATCTTCCTGCAGGGCTGCTTCAACAATTTGTTCCGGCGTCTGGCGCAGTCCGGTATAAATGACCTCCATACCGGCATCCCTGAGCGCCTGAGCAACAACTTTTGCTCCCCGGTCATGACCATCAAGTCCGATTTTACCGACAAGCACCCGTAAGGGTTTATCAGTCATTCGTTTGTTCCTCCCAACTTGTAGTAAAGCTTTAGTCGCTACCTGGTTACAGAGTAATTTGTTGCTGGTATTCGCCAAACACATCGCGCAGCACACCACAAATTTCTCCCAAAGTAGCATAGGCTTTAACCGATGATAATATATAGGGCATTAGGTTGTCACTGCCCTGGGCTGCTCGCCGCAAATCCTGAAGAGACTCTGCAACCTTACCCTGGTTTCGGCTCAAACGGACCTCTTTTAGCCTTTCAACCTGCCGCTGGCTGGTTGCCGGGTCCATCTTCAAGAGATCAATCGGCTGTTCTCCGGTTACGGTAAAGCGGTTTACGCCAACCACAACCCGTTCACCTTCTTCCACTTCTTTCTGGTAGTGGTAGGCACTGGCCTGGATCTCTTTCTGAATGTAACCTTTCTCAATCGCTTCAACGGCACCACCAATTTCATCTATCTTTTTAAGATAACCGTTTACTTCATCCTCAATATGATCAGTCAGGGTTTCAATGTAATAAGAACCCCCGAGAGGATCAACTGTATCAGATACACCAATTTCATAACCGACCACCTGCTGAGTGCGCAGGGCAAGCAGGACCGAATGTTCACTTGGCAAGGCCAATGCTTCATCTCGTGAATTGGTATGTAAAGACTGTGTGCCGCCAAGAACTGCACTTAGAGCCTGAAAAGCAACGCGCATGATATTAACGTCCGGCTGTTGGGCAGTTAAAGTCGAACCTGCTGTCTGAGTATGAAAACGAAGCATCATTGATCGGGGGTTTTTTGCCCCAAAACGCTCTTTCATCAACTTTGCCCAGATTCGTCGAGCCGCCCTGAATTTGGCAATTTCTTCAAAGAAATTGGAATGGGCATTGAAGAAAAATGACAGGCGCGGCGCAAACTGGTCTACATCAAGCCCCGCTTCAATTGCCGCTTCAACATAGGCAATAGCATTGCCGATCGTAAAAGCAACTTCCTGTACAGCTGTTGAACCGGCTTCCCGGATGTGGTATCCACTAATGCTGATGGTGTTCCAGGTTGGAATGTTTTCACCGGCATAGGCGAATATGTCAACAATAATTCTCATCGATTCGCGAGGCGGGAAAATATATGTGCCGCGAGCGACGTATTCTTTTAAAATGTCATTCTGAATTGTTCCGTTGATCTTATCCATACTTACACCCTGCTTCTCAGCCACAGCCATATACATAGCCAGTAAAACAGCAGCAGGCGCATTAATAGTCATGGAAGTGCTAACCTGATCGAGCGGTATCCGGTTCATCAGCACTTCCATATCGGCCAGTGTATCAATGGCCACTCCAACTTTCCCGACCTCCCCGCGAGCCAGGGGATGATCGGAATCGTAACCAATCTGGGTCGGAAGGTCGAAGGCAACACTTAAGCCGGTTTGACCCTGGTCGAGCAAGTAACGAAAGCGTTCATTTGTCTCCTCGGCGCTGCCAAAACCGGCATACTGGCGCATCGTCCAGAGACGCCCCCTGTACATTGTCGGCTGAATTCCCCTGGTATAGGGATATTCCCCGGGCCAGTTCAGTTTTTCCATATAATTGTAGTCGTTCAGGTCGAGGGGATCATATACTGTTTTCAGTTTGAGATCCGATTCCAATTTAAATTCTTTGCGTTCCGGGCGCTTTTCCAGCGCTTTATCCAGTTTGTCCTGCCAGGCTTGCTTAGCCTCAGCCACCAGTTCTTTACTTGATTGATTTTTCACTTAGGCCTCAGCCTCCTTTCATGATCCAGCAAAAGCGGTTTCATTAATTTAAAAGGCCCGTAACCGGGCCTTTCCGGTCATTTAAGCACTTGCTTGAGCAAATCAGGCACTTCGGTCGGTAAACCGGCCACCTGCACGCCGGCTGCATTCAGAGCCTTTACTTTGCTTTCAAAGGTCCCACGCCCTCGTTCAATAATCGCCCCGGCATGGCCCATCCGTTTGCCGGGAGGAGCACTGCGTCCGGCCAGGTAAGCAATTACCGGTTTTTTCATTGAAGCAGCAATATAACTTGCCGCTTCTTCTTCCGAGCTGCCACCGATTTCACCAACCAGAATTACAGCTTCAGTAGTGCTATCCTCCTCAAAACGCTTTAGCACATCGATAAAGTTTAAACCGACCACCCGATCGCCACCCAAACCGACTACAGTAGTAGTCCCAATGTTATTTTCCGTCAGGTGACCGACAATTTCATAACAGAGCGTTCCGCTGCGTGAAACGATTCCAACCGGACCCGGGATAAAATAGCGGTTAGGCATAATTCCAATCTTCGATTTGCTGGAAGAAACCAGCCCAAAAGTATTCGGACCAACTACAACCGCTTCATGCCGGCGTGCATAAGCCATAATTTCCATCGCATCATGGAGAGGAATATGCTCGGGAATTAACACAATCAATTTAACTCCTGATGAAAGTGCTTCAAAAGCAGCATCACGATTGGTGTCGTTCGTATTTTGGGATAAGAT
>CAZCHW010000006.1:0-16999 GCA_964498375.1 uncultured Syntrophomonadaceae bacterium
ACTCCTCGCCTTCTTTAAGATTGTATTTTGCTACCAGTTCTTTTGGAATTGTAAATCCATAGCTATTTCCAACTTTTCTTAATCTTAATTTTGGCAATTCCCTCACCTCTATAATATTATAACATTTGTATTACATGTAAGGCAATAAAATGTTCGTCAAAATAAAGAAAAAAATACAACTCATAATTCCTTTATGCTGGTTATTCCGCACTGGTATACCGTATTTTTGCCCTAGATTAATACATATTTTGAGAACCATTTTAGGGCAGGCATCAGCATCAACAATTATTTCCAATTAGGGAGGCTTTTCAGAAAGAATAAGCGAATAGACTCCGTAGATCGGCCTGTTAGCCAATCTTGAAGGCAAAGGAGAAAAGAGAATTCTGACAAAAAGCTTAGAAGCAGCTATGGTCGCTCATGCGTTTACCCATGTGTGATTTTTTATCATTAGGGTAATTGCCACGTTTTTTAACTAATGTCCGCAATTAAGCGTGGTATGAAGTATCAATGTTCAGGAGGAATAAGATGAAATTAACACCTGAAAAATCTCAAAAGCTTATGGATGTATTAAAAGAAAGATTTGAGAAGAATATTGTTCGCCATAAAGGTCTTGGATGGGATGCTGTTCAAGAAAGACTGAAGACTAACCCTGAAAAACTGTGGTCGCTCAGTGAAATGGAAAGAACAGGCGGTGAACCGGATCTTGTTGGCCAGGATAACAAGACAGATGAATATTTATTTTATGACTGCTCAATAGAAAGCCCTAAAGGGCGCAGAAGCCTCTGCTATGACCGTGAAGCACTAAATGCCAGAAAAGATAATAAACCGGAAAACAGTGTTATTGATATGGCTAACGAAATGGGTATAGAGCTGTTGAACGAAGAAGAATACCGTTATTTGCAGAGCCATGGAAGGTTTGATACAAAAACATCGAGTTGGATTAAGACTCCTCACTTGGATGAACTCCAACGCTATGCAGACCCTTCAGTTCCACCGTTAGTGCCTGCTTGAACGTCAGGATGATAGCAAGCTATAATTGGGGTAAAGGTACGATTTTTATTTATTTTGGAGCGGTTTCAAGCCTCAGATCAGGAATAGATTGAAAGTGTCGGTCAAAGCTCATTACTGCCGCATTGTGGTTAATAGCCAGTGCTGCAATGATGCAATCTGTTATCGGGATCGTGATCCCTCGTTTTCTCAGTTTAAAGGATAACTTCCCTGCTAGAATCCAATCATCAAGGTTTGTTTCGATAAAAGGCAAGCCCCCGATGTTGCTATTTAAGGTTTTGTAATCTTCTTCTGTTTTTGCCCCCTGCAGCAATTCTGCAATTACTGGCCCGACTGTATAAGCTTTTCCAGTAAGCAAGTAGCGGTCTATTAATTCGGTTACAGAAGGTCTATTTTTTAAGTATTCTATCCACACTGATGTGTCAACGATAACTTTCATTTTCACCGAGCTCCGCGTTCCTGATTTTTTTGACTGCATCTTCATCAATTACGATCTTACCCTTTAGGGCCATGAAAGAATGCAGTTTCTTGAGTTTAATAGCGTCTTCGAGCGCTTTTTCAACTGCCCTGGAACGGTTATCTGATCCATATAATGCTTCAACTTCTTTAACAATCTGCTCTGATAAGTTTAATGTGGTACGCACAAGCATCAACCTCCTCATAATAATTATATTCAATTATCTTATGATAATCAATATGAAGAATTAGCTTAAAGAATCAGTAGGCTCAGTAGACAATTCAGAGCAGTATTATTGATCCAAGCCAGATAGCCCAAATTGGGTAGCTTATCCCTGTGATAAAACTGCCTAGGTAAAAAAGAAAATGTTTAGAACCAAAAATGAGAAAAGCGGTAACTGTTAAGATATAGCCAAAGCCCGCAAGCACACCAAGCCAGCCATGCATATTGGGTATTAAATTAAATCCGGAAGCAGTCAGGTTTATTGTAATCAACCATACTCCAATTGCGGCCCCTGCAGGAATATATTTAAGTGATTGGTTAAAGTTAATTTTTCTTAAAACCAGCAGGCTTTGCCCGTATAAGGCATATAACATTCCGCTAAGGCCAAGAATAAACACCAGAGTGCTATATATAAGAGACCCTGAACGCAGCATTAATAAAAAATATAATGCAAGAGGAATCATAGAGATTACCTGGAAAACGCTCGACAGGTCATTAAGAAGCCCAAATCGACCACCTTTAGTGAAAAACAAGATGCCGGTTATTAAAGTAAGTATAGTTGCGAAAGCACTGAGAAATGCAGAAGAGGCGTATAGCTGCATTAAAACCACTTCCTTTAAAAAATAAGCTTAAATTCACTCTTATAATATCATGATAAGTATCTTAAGTTTTAATCAAGCTGGTGCAGGAAAAAAAGACATACTGCTGAAATTTAACTTAATATGAAACTAATTGACCTTGCTGATATTCATCATGCGGAAGAGAAATGGGGACAGCTGGTTGATGTCGCCCGGCAGCAGAAACCTGATGTTGTGGCGATTGCCGGGGATTTTATGCCAAAAACCAGCGGCACCTTAGCCCAGTTTGATTATTTGCCACATATAAAAGAGTGGGCCCGGAAAATAAGGGATGTTGGCCCGGAAATAGTTCTGGTCCTTGTAATGACGATAATAAGCTACTGGTTCCGGAGTTTGAAAGTGGCACAAGGGAAGGGCAGAACACTTTCAGGGTGACAATATCACTGAGCAAACACACGATGCAATTCGGACTCTTGACAAATATTCTGCTTTATGTTATTATAAGTAAGCTAGGTTCTAAGAAATTGGAAGGCCAACCGTGTCTGACTCAAAGGGAAAAACCAGCTGAAAAGAAAGGCGTAAGCTTTGATTGGAAACTGGAGTATCCAAGAGTGTCAGCAAGTTGTAAGGCGCCAGAGTGGAAAGGCGAAGTAAGGGTAAAACCTTAACTGAGCCGGGAAGCATTGGAGTACCTGCACGAAGGAATTGAAAGAACTGGTCTGAGGCCAGAAGGGATTGCCCTTAGGGGTAATTGAATAAGGCTGTTGATGGTCAGCGAGGTTTATTCCCGAGGTGAAGCCTGAAGGTTTGTTGGAACCTGGCATTTTTATGTACTAAATCTTATCCTCATTAACATTAAATGTCACCTATGCTATGATATTACCATGCGAGGCTTTTTTTGTTGCAGTGAAACTGTGTTCAAACAAAGGACTGAGCAGGGGGAAGATATACAGAACGAGACCTTAGTTTCTTTTGTTTGCACTTTTATTTAAAGCATTAAGCTGATCTGGGGTGGGGATTTATTGGATCGAAAAACTGCTTTCATACTAAATTTGGGAAAGTATGGCGGATATATTGCTGTGCTCTGGGTTGCCTTCAGTAATGCCGGCATGGTTCTTTCCGGGTCTTTAGTGCCGCTCTTTTTAGTATTTGCCATTGATAGTATTCGCACATATTATATTACAACTAAACTTCCCCAGTTAATAACCCCCAGCCTATATATTCAAGTTATCCTTACATTTATTTTTATTTTTTCCGATGGTTCTCCCGTAGGTGGTATCCTGCTTATAATTCTTATTGCCGAAAGCCTTTTGGTTTATCCCCGTCCACACGGAGACAATCTCTTTGTTATGTCAATAATCGGTTTCCCTCTAGTTAGTGCGGCTGGGCTTTACTGGCGATCGGGTTTGAACTGGGGGAATATGGGGGCAGTGCTGATTAACTGCCTCTTTTTGTTCTTTGCTTATGGAGTAAGCTATATGGCCCGCCGGCAACTTGAAGAAAGAGAGCGTGCTGAAGATGCGCTTGCACAGCTTGATCGTTCAAAAAGTGATTTGGAAGAGGCTTACTTAAAGTTAATTGAAGTAAGCAAAGAAAAAGAGCAGTTGGCAGCAGTTGAGGAACGCACCCGGTTAGCCCGTGAACTGCACGATACATTGGCTCATTCTCTGACCGCTATTATTGTAAGCCTTGAAGCAGGTAAAAAATTGCTGAAAACTGATTCGGTTAGGACTCTGGAAGAAATTGAGAAAAGCCAGCATCAGGCCCGCAGGGGGCTTGAGGAAGTGCGCCTGACCGTAAAAGCTCTGCGGCCGGGCGAACTTAAGGAGATTGATTTCAGAGATGCTTTGAAGAGCCTCGCCCGTGATTACGCCGGAAGTGGTATTAATATTGAATTTGAAATTGATGACAATTTGGTTTTAGTGCCGATACAGGAGACAGCATTCTACCGCATTATCCAGGAGAGTATTACCAACAGCATCAGGCATGGAAATGCAAAAAACATTGAGGTGTATATAAAAGCCAATAAAGATGTCCTTACTATAGAGGTTGTGGATGATGGGCAGGGTAGTGAAAAGTTTTCTGAAGGTCACGGTCTGCGGGGCATAAGGGAGCGAGCTTCTGCTTTGGGAGGCAGGGTATTTTTTGAGAATCGCAGTGATAGTGGATTTAAAGTTAAAGTCATATTTGGGAGTATGGATGATGAATGATCTAATCAGAATTGTTATAGCGGATGACCAGCGTCTGATGAGGGAAGGATTAAAAACGATTATTGATCTGGAAGAGGATATGGAAGTACTGGGTACAGCAGCCAACGGACGGGAAGCTGTTGAACTTTGTCGTAACCTTTCACCGGATATTGTCTTGATGGATATACGGATGCCGGAAATGGATGGTGTAGAAGCTACAGCAGCAATTACTGCAGAAAAAACGGCAGCCGGGGTTATTGTCGTTACTACGTTTGATGATGATGAATTGATTATTAAGGCTTTACAGGCAGGGGCAAAAACCTATCTGCTTAAAGATTTACCTTCTGAAAAGCTCCTGGAAACAATTCGAGCCACTTTCAGGGGCGACATAGTGATGCAACCTGAGATTGCCGCAAAACTGGTAAAAAGAGCATCAGTTACAAATATGGAAGAAGAGGATACACGCGGCGGCGAGATTATTGAAGCTTTGACAATCCGTGAAAAAGAGATCCTGGCCCTGATGGCGGAGGGATTCAATAACAATGACATTGCTGTAAAGTTATTCTTAAGCGCGGGGACGATAAAAAACCAGGTTAGCAATATATACAGTAAGCTGGGCACCAGTGATCGAACCCAGGCTGTCCTGCTGGCTCTCAAACAAAAATTAATTTGATAGTAGCCCTTTATATTTATGAGATGACTATGGTCATTGTAAATCGTGACGGGATAATGACTGTGGTTACTTTTTAAAAGTCTTATTTTTGCTTATGATTAAGAAAAAGCAAAGGAGACGAATTTAATGACTAAGTCTGTAAAAGGTGGAATTTTATTAATCATAGCCGGAGTTTTTCTTCTGCTCAACCAACTTGGAATAATTCCAGGACAGACTTTTTTATTCCTGCTGGCTTTTGGCTTTATCGCAACCTATGTATTGCTGGGGGCCAGAAAGGAATATGGCAATGTAGGATTTCTAATCCCGGGAACAATCCTACTCTCAATTGCGGTATTTGCTGCTTTCCCGGCAGGCCCTGGGATGGAGAGTATCAGCCCTGCCTACTTTTTCCTTGGATTAAGCTTAAGCTTTCTGGCAGTTTTCCTTGTCCATACTTTCTGGTTTAAGAGTATGGATCATGGTGAGCGCTTCTGGCCGGTTTATCCGGCAGCGGGATTACTCCTTTTAGCATTAATTATCAGCATTAGCGGGCAATGGGTTGAATACCTCAGCATCCTAAATTACCTCTGGGTGATTGCCCTGATTGCAGTTGGTGGATGGCTCATCTACAGTAGTGTAAGGAGAAATAAAAAGTAATTAAATTGGATAATCATAAATAAAGGGGGCTGTCCCAAAAAGCTTGGGACAGCCCCCTTGCATTATAACAAATTGATTTTTTATAAAAATGCGAAATAGCTGTTCAAGCTATAATGTTTAAATTATTCTATGCGATTAAAGTTCATGTTCTTGATTAGATAGGGGATTAGGCAAAAGGGAGCAGTATTCCGGTTTGTTAATACCTAAACATTCTTTTTCCTTGAATACTTTGTATAGAAAATAAATTGTTACGATAAGGATTGATACGACTGAAATTATAAAGGTGTTTGCTGCCAGGTATGGATAAAGAACACCACCGATGACTAGTCCGGCTATACTGGCCAGGCTGCCAAATGAGCTTGCTACACCTTGAATTTGGCCTTGATTTTCCTCAGTGCCTTTACGGGAGAGCAGGGAGAGGAATGAGGGCCACATCAGGCCGTTGCCAAGCGCGAAGAAGAGAATGGTTAAATATAAAATCCATTCGATATTGGCGATGAGCAGGGCGAAATTAAAGATAAGCAGTAAACTTCCTGCCAGCACCAGTTTTAATTCAGAAAATATTTCAGATAGTATTTGTAATATTGGCCCCTGGGCAACGATCATAAGCAGGCTGAGTGCAGAAAAGAAGTAACCAATCTGGCCGACACTCCAATTAAAATCCTCTACGACATGCACAGGGAAGGCAGTATAGTAAGTGTTAAATGCGAAAAAGATTAAGAAATAGATTAAGCAGAGACTTAATACACCTTTTATTTTAAATATAGAACTGGATTTTTTACCTGCTCTATTAAACGATTCTGTTATGCTGCTGGTTTTTTTTATTCTTGCACGATCAGGGAGGAAGTAAACAATCACAATAATAGCAATACCTGAGACAACCATTGCTGCAATAATCGGCAGTGCTTCCCGGTAAACCGTACTGCCCAGTATACCTGCCAGGGCAGGCCCTATAACAAAGCCCAAATTGCTTGATATAGATAAGCGGCCATAATTTTTATTGCGGTCTTTTTCTGTGGTAAGGTCGGCAAGAAAAGCATTTGCAACAGCAATGTTGCCACCTGTAAGTCCGTCAAAGGCGCGTGATAAAAATATTAAAAGCAGGGGTAGGGTTATTACAATGATTCCAGTAATCCTTAGCTCAATAATATATTCGAAAGCTTGCGGAATATAAAGTGAAAACAGAAGGACAATCCAGGAAATAAAAGTGCCCACCTGACTGATAACCAGCACTTTTTTACGGCCGATTTTGTCAGACCAACGACCGAGCAAAGGTGCCCCAATGAGTTGAAACGCGGGATAACTGGCAGAAATTAAGCCGTACATTACAGGGCTTCCGTCTAAGCGATCGATTAGAATATACATGAAAGGTATGACCATGCTAAAGCCTAAAACGCCGATGAAATTTACCAGGTAGAGAGGAAAAAGAGCATCAACAACAGCAGTTTTATTCAATTTGGTTAGTTTATTATTCATTTGTATCCTGCCTGGATTAATAGAATCATCATGGAATAAAAAAAGCTGAAAATAATTAATTAAACCTGGAATAAGGGTTCATCCTATACATTATAATAACACAGCAAAATGATGAAATTGTATAAGCTAAGGAAAAATGATAATATGTGGTTAACTGTTGTCATTTAATCGTGACTTACTCTAAGCGAGGTCAAACATTTAAATGAGCAACCCTCATCAATACTTCAGATACCGGGCAACAAATATTCCTGAGCTTAAGAATCTGGTGGTTGAAATCGCTGTTAAAGGTGAAAGTTTAAAAGTGCGGGTTGCCGGTATCACATCGCCAGCCTGGTTCATAATTGGGGAGACAACGAGATTACCGTTTTTGATGCCAAAGAAACAAGAAGGCTTCGCGGCAAAAAAGAGTTATTGATTGATCAAATGTTTAGACGCAGGCTTATAGCAGATATGAAACCACTGGATTTGGGGAAAGATTTAATTGCAGGAGCATTCTATTTGGAGGTTCAATGATGAATAATCATGCCGGATATGATAAGGTGTTTCAAAAGATTGTGGCTTCCAGACAAATTCATGAGTGTATCTGCCTTATAGAAAACGGAAAAGGAGATTATAGGTGGAGCAGGGGTTATGGTGGCAGGGAGCTTGAAACTCCTTTTCTGATGGCCAGCATTACTAAACTCTTTACGACGGCCTGCATCATCAAACTGCTGGAAGACTCGCGATTAAAGCTAACCGATAAAGTAAGTGAGTATTTAGATCCTGATCTGCTTAAAGGTATTCATGTTTTTAAGGGAACTGATTATTCATATATGCTAACAATTGCTCATCTTTTGTTTCAAACAAGTGGGCTCCCCGACTGGTTTTTGGATGGAAAGACTTCTTATGCCAAAAGAATGGTTCAGGAAGATTTTTCTTTTAGTTTTGAGGATGTATTAGAAGCTACCAAAACAATCGAACCGAAATTTGCCCCAGATACGCCTAAAAAAGCTTACTATACTGATATTAATTTTGATATGCTTGGCAAAATAATTGAAGCTATTACTGCACTCCCCTTGAGAAATGTATATGAGAACTTCATTCTTAAGCCTTTGAACCTTAAAAACACTTATTTAGCGGGTGAGGATAGCGGTCAACTGCCGCCTGTCTACCATAATCATAACCGTTTGCAACGAGACAACTTTATAAAAAGCATTGGCGCTTCCGGCGGTGGAATTACCAATGCCACTGAGTTAATGGTTTTCATGAAGGCTTTCTGGTCAGGGAAACTGTTTGATTACACCCTATTAGAGTTATTGACTACAAATAACCGGCTACAACTTTCTTTTTATCCCATAGCTTATGCCGGTGGTTATATGAGGATGAAAGCTGCATACCCATTCAAACCAAAAATAGAGCTGTTGGGACATTCCGGTTCCACTGGTTCATTCGCGTTCTATGCTCCAGAACAGGATATATATTATGTTGGCGACGTAAGTCAGTTTGCTTCACCTGCTATTCCGATTCGTTTCGTAATGAAGCTTGCGTTGGCGGCAGGGTAAATACCATTTTACTTATTTGCATAGACAGTTTTTACCTTAGGGAGAAACTGTTTTTAATTTACTAATAAAGGAGCCCTGGCGATGAGCAGGAAAAAGAGCAGGAAATTGTTTAACCTAATAGCGCCGTTCTATGGCTTGTTTTACAGGGTTCAAAAAAGGCATTTTGTAAAAATTATCGAAGAAACAGCCCCTGAGCTTGATTTAACCTGCTTCAACAGTGTCATTGATATAGGATGTGGAACTGGCGCTTTATGCTCTGTGCTCAGTGAAAAGGGACTTTCAGTGACCGGGATCGATCCTGCTGGGAAGATGCTTGATATTGCCAGGAGTAAACCTGAAAATGATAAGGTTGACTTTATTGAAGCAGATGTATTGAAAGGATTGCCATTTGCTGATAAAAGTTTTGATATTGCCATTGCTTCATATGTTGCGCATGGATTAAAGGCAGAGGATAGATTGCGGATGTATGCTGAAATGAGTCGTATTACAAAAGAGTGGGCAGTTATTTATGATTATAATGATAATCGTTCATTGCTGGTTACATTAGTAGAATGGTTTGAGGGCAGCGATTATTTTCAATTTATAGAGAATGTTGAACCGGAATTAAAAGATTGCGTGACAGAGATGAGCAGTTGTTTTGCAGATGTCAGGGTTGTTAATGTTGATAAGAGGGCAGCCTGGTATATGGGTAGGCCTTAATTAATGAAGGAGGCAGAATAAAGATGGGTATTTTAACCTGGATAATAGTTGGCGGCATTGCAGGTTTTCTGGCAAGTGTAATTCAGGGCAGGGGCTATGGGCTGATTAGCAGTATAATTATTGGTATTGTAGGAGCATTATTGGGTGGCTGGTTGTCAACACAAATATTTAACCTGCCGTACACAGTTTCAGGCTTTAATTTAACCTCTGTACTAGTTGCTACTGCAGGCGCAGTCGTAATTCTCTTTGTGTTAGGTTTGCTAAAACGCTAAGCTGGCTGGCAGTTATTTGCCGCCTTCGGTTGTGCAAAAGTAAATTTTACCAAGATCGTTTTCTTTATAAACTTCACAGCTGCCGCATTTGCAGCCTTTTTCTTCCGTAATGCAGTGGCTTTTTTCGTATGCACAAAACATGGTTTCGGCGTGCAGACGATCGTCATTCATGGTGTCTATTAATAGAATTATGTTTCCCGGGGTGGCCATAAGCTTGCAGGCAAATGTATAGCTGGGGCAGCTCTTACATAAACACTTAAGCAGGTTTTCCCTTGTTCTTGGCACCTTTTTCATTGTTAACCCTCCATTGGTATGGTTTTTCCGTCCAAACTGCTTAGTTCTACTGTACAGTCAGCAGAATTGCTTGTCAAACAAAAATGGAATGCTGAGGGGGTTGGCCGGGATCAGCCAAGCCCCCATGCTTTTAGGTCTTTATTATAAAGGGTTTTTTTTATTGAAGGTATAAATTTACCATGGCTAAAGGACCAATATAGTTTATGTAGAAATTTATAGTCATCATATTCTTAATATGCTGCTCTGTATTACGGGAGGTGATCAGGTCGTGCTCAATGATGAGTTTATTGCTCCCTGCGGTATGAACTGTAGATTATGTGTTAATTTCCAGGCCATGCTTTATGATCTGGACAAGAAGGGCTTTAATAGGATGTATTGCCCTGGATGCCGTCCCCGGGGAAAACACTGTCTGCATCTGCAAAGCCATTGCAATCTGGTTGGTAGAGGTTTGATAAAATATTGTTATGAATGTGAAGAATTTCCCTGTAAGCGGCTGAAAGGACTTGATAAGCGCTATCGAACGAAATACCGCCTGAGCATGATTGAAAACCTCATATTAATCAGGGAAAAGGGAATAGATGTATTTTTAGCTGAAGAGGAAACAAAATGGAAATGTCCTGATTGTGGTTCTTTAATCTGTTGTCATAATGGGCTCTGTTTGAATTGCAACCTTCAGGTTTGGCAGCTTAATAGGAAATACCGCTGGGGAGAACAGTAAGTTCAATTAAACCCGGAAGATTAACTGCTAGTCCTGTTTAATATAACTGACGCTTGGAATCTTAGTGTGGAGGTTGGTTGAAATGTTAAAACGAATTTTCTGGATTACTATTTTGGTGTCATTACTGCTTCTAGCTTCATGCAGCAGCGAACCGGAGCCAGTTGGCCCCCCGCTGGAGGGCGAAGTGGACGAGCTGGCCTCAGAATTTATAGGTTATCTGGCAGTTGAAGATTATAGCAGCGCCAGGGCGTTTTTCAATGCTGAAATGAATAAGGCAATGTCAGAGAGCGCTCTGAAGCGGGTCTGGGAAGGGACCCAATCTGACTTGGGCAGTTATGTAGAAGAAATTGAAAAGCAGGTTCAAAGTGTTGACGAGCATATAGCTGTTAATGTTCACTCACAGTTTGCTGATGGGCAGTTAAATGTCAGGGTAGTCTTTGATTCTGATAATCGGGTTGCCGGTTTATGGTTTTTGCCAATTGAGTAAGGACCAGTTAGCAAGAACCAACAAAACTTACCAATTAAGGCTAGAGGTGATAAGTTAATGGATGCGATGGAAAATATCATAAAACGAAGAAGTTACCGGGGTTTTAAAAGCGATAGGATTCCCAGGGCTGAACTGGAAAAGATCTTTGAAGCAGCTCGCAACAGCCCCTCATACTTGAATACCCAGCCGTGGGAGGCTGTAGTTCTGGCAGGTTCAAAAAAAGAAGCGCTGTCGCATATACTTTTAGACCTGGTCAGAAGAAAAAAACCAATCAGCCCGGATATTCCGAAACCTGCAGGATGGCCAGCTACTTTAGAGGCCAGGTTAAGAGAACACGGAGCTCGTCGGTTACAGACTTTGGGAATTGCCAGAGATGATCGGGAAAGCAGAGATAGGCTGAGTTTAAAAAACTATAAATTTTATTCAGCACCCTGTGCCATATTTATTTACACAGAAGGTGGAGTTGGGGAATGGTCACTCTTCGACCTGGGTTTGTTCACCCAAAATCTTATTTTGGCAGCAAGCGCCCTGGGCATCGGTAGCTGTATCCAGGCTTCAGTAGTTGACTATGCAAGGGAAATAAAAAAGTTTTTGGCTATCCCGGAGTCTAAGAAACTTGTTATCTGTATCTCTATGGGATACCCGGATCCGGAACTGAAGCTTAATGAATATCAGAGCCTGAAAAAAGATACCTCCGATTTTGTAAGCTGGGTTGAGTAATTTGTATGAGGAAAATGTAAAAGGTGTCGTAGATTACGACATTTTTTAAGATGAAACTTTTTTGTTTTCAGCCTGGAAAGTCTCAGTTCCGCTTGGAGTTGGATAAAAGCCAATGTGCTTTTTAAATGCGGCAAAACGCACCAGGAATCCGTTCAGCTTAATGATAAAGAAATATTTTTTGGCAATCCTGTATCTATCTTCTCTACTTTATGGTTATGTGCTATTATTTGAGAAATAGTAGAGAATCTTAGTATCAAAAAGATTTAGGCAGCAACAACCTTAAGATTTAAAAGTATTGCCTATGGATTAGTCATAATCTGGGCTTACATCGGTAGCTGGATCAAACACGCTGCTGAAGCAGGTTTTGGCGGAAGTTACCCGGCAGTGATTGCAACAGTCATTGTCTCACTAATCCTGATGCTTTGCGTTGAGCTATACCTGCTAATTAAATTGCGCAGGGCAGAATTCTCAGCCGGGTATAGAGAGTGATATAATTAGCTCATGGATCAAGCTATCTTAACAGTCTTAATTATCCTAAGCGCCACAATCTTATTACTGGTATTTGAGGTTGTTCGCCTGGATCTGGTTGCTTTTCTTTGCCTGCTCGCCTTAAGCTGGTCGGGTATATTAACCCCCCAGGAGGCTTTTGCAGGGTTTTCCAGTAATGCTGTAGTCGTAGTTGCCTCGGTAATGATACTTGGTCAGGGGATCACTAAGACTGGCCTGATGGATCGCTATGCCAGGCTACTGCTGACCATGATTGGAAAAGATCGCGCTAAACTGGTTGCTGTTGTATCCCTGGCTTCGGGATCGATTTCAGCCTTTATCCAAAATGTCGGGGCTGCGGCACTATTTTTACCGGGGATCAAGACTATCGCCCGGCACAGTAAAATTCCGGCTTCAAGCTTGATTATGCCGATCGGTTTTGCCACTATACTGGGTGGATCATTAAGTATGGTCGGCTCAGGTTCATTGATTGTAGTTAATGATTTATTGCGTAGTGCCGGCCTGCCGGGTTACAGCCTTTTTTCTGTGACCCCGGTTGGGTTGGTACTTTTAGTTAGTTGTATAGTTTATTTCTATTTTTTCGGGAACTTTCTATTGCCCCGGCAAGCTATAGATCAACGCCTGTTAACAGAGCAGGAAAAGTTAGTCAAGGCACTGAATTTGCCGAATCAAATCTGGCTTTATCAGGTTCCCGAGGATAGTTCACTAATTGGTTTAACTACTGAACAGTCTGGATTGTGGGACAAATTTAACCTGCACATTCTCGGGCTGTCTCAGGGAGGGGGGCTTGAATACGCTCCCTGGCGGAAACGTGCTTTTGAGGCTGATCAGGAGCTGGCTATTCTTGGTGATAAAGAGGCTGTGCAGCATTTTGTCTCTACCTATCAATTAAAGCCTTTAAATAAAGACTATCGTTTTGCTACCCTGAACGATCCGGATCGGGCCGGGTTTGCGGAAGTAATAATTCCGCCACGCTCAGAGCTGGTCGGGCAGACAATCCGTCAGTATGGGCTCCGTAAGCGTTACGCTGTTGAGCCGGTATTATTGTTCAGCAGGGGTGAAAAAGTTTTCGGTGATTTTTCCGATCGCCAAATAAACCCTGGCGACACAATTATTGTTCATGGCCTGTGGGAAAATATCAGCAGCTTGAAAAGCGGACTTAATTTTGTGGTGATTACCCCCTTTAGTGAAACATTTAAAGATCAATCGAAAACCCGGATTGCTGCGTTTTGTTTTTTGGGGGCGATTGCCCTGACCCTGGCTGGTGCTTCGATTGCCCAGGCTTTTCTAACCGGGGCTGTTGCCCTGGTGATGCTTCGGGTGATCACTATCCAGGAGGCTTACCAGGCAATTGAATGGAAAGTAATATTTCTATTATCTGGATTAATTCCTCTGGGAGCGGCCATGCAAAAAACAGGCGCTGCTACTTTTCTGGCTGAAAAAATAATGTTAGTATTTCATAGCAGCCACCCGATCTTCATCTTAGCTGCGATTGCAGTTTTATCATCATTGTTATCACTTTTTATTTCCAATGTTGGTTCCGTAGTGGTACTTGCTCCCCTGGTGATCAGTATGGCGGCAATCAGTAACCTTGACCCCCGCCCCCTGGTGCTGTTGGCTGCAGTGTCGGCACTCAATTCATTCATCCTGCCTACACATCAGGTCAATGCTATGTTGATCACGGCAGGTGGTTATCGCAATGCCGATTATCTGAGAGCAGGCGGAGGTTTAACCTTGCTCTTTATCATAATTGTAGTTTTATTTTTTTACTTATTTTATATTTAGCATTTGAGATTTTAAATTCCAAGGAGGTAAGATTATGTTATTGAAACACTTTTTTCTAGGTAAAATAGCCCACAGCTCGTATATTTTAGCCGGGAAGAACTCCTGCGCAGTAATTGATCCACAGCGTGATGTAGACTTATACATAAACGAAGCGCGTGCCCTGGGAGTTGATATTACCCACATCATGCAGACGCATCTGCATGCTGATTTTGTTTCAGGCCACATGGACCTGGCGGCAAAAACGGGAGCGAAAATTTACGTGGCCAAGTCAGCCAAATGTACCTTTGATCATGTTCCTCTGGTCGAAGGAGACAGGGTAGAACTGGAAGATATGGAACTTCAGGTGCTCGAAACGCCGGGGCATACACCGGAACACCTTAGTTACGTGGTAGTTGATAAATCCCGTTCAGAAAGTCCTGTAGGAGTATTTGTCGGCGATACTCTCTTTGTCGGCGATGTGGGGCGTCCCGATCTTTTCCCAGATCTGGCTGAAGAACTGGCCGGAAAACTTTATCATAGTCTGCATGATAAGTTGCTCAAGCTACCTGATTATGCAGAGGTATACCCGGCTCACGGTGCCGGTTCGCTCTGTGGCAGGGCTATGGGGGCCAAGTGGCGCAGCACAATCGGATATGAACGTAAATTTAATGATGCTCTGCAATTTAAAGATAAAAGGGAGCTTATTAAATCCTTAACAGAAGATATGCCCCCTGCTCCCGATCACTTCAGCCGCTGCAGTGACATTAACCGTCATGGACCAGTGAGAATTGCCGAACTTCCGGAACTACAGGAATTCAGTCCGACTGCTTTCAAGGGTAAACTTGAAGAACCTGGTTATGTTGTGCTTGATGCCCGCAGCTACCATGCCTTTGCCAGCCAACACTTGCATGGAGCCTGGCATCTGGATATTAACGGGAACTTCCCAACCTTTACCGGGTGGGTGATACCCACAGATCTGGATATATTACTGGTTGCCGATGACTACAGTAAAGCGCAGGAAGCAAATACCTGGGCTCGTCGGGTAGGAATGGATCGGGTAATCGGCTATCTAGATGGAGGTATGGTAGCCTGGGCTTCAGAGGGCTTACGCACCAGCCACATAGGCATGATTGCAGCTGAAGAATTGCATGAAATGCTGCAGGAGGATGAAAACTTTGTCCTCCTTGATGTGCGTGCTCCCCTTGAATTTGCAGATAGCCATATCGAAGGGGCGATTAACATCCCGGTTGCAGACCTGCGGACTCGTCACAATGAACTTGATTCTGAACAAACCACAGTGGTCATCTGCAGTTCGGGTAACCGATCCAGTCTTGGAGCCAGCATGCTCAAGCAACATGGTTTTAAAGATGTAATCAATCTGGCCGGAGGAATGACCGGTTATAGCGCTGCCGGCTACGCACGCGAATGTCATGCCTGTCTGAACCCACACGGATCGCGTTTCTTTAGCAATTTTAGTGATATCGATAAGCATTTCAGTAAGTCATAGAAACCAGTAATTTAAAGAACGGAGGTTGATGATGAATATATTAACTGAAGTGCGCTGGTCTCCATATGTCGTAGGTGTACTAATCGGCCTGCTCAGCTGGTTAACTTTTTTGGTTTCGCAAAAGCCGTTAGCCTGCTCCACCACTTTTGCCAAGGCCGGAGGGATGCTTGAAAAGGCAATCCTGGGTAAGACAGTTGAAAATAAATTGTACTACCGGGAGATCAAACTGACAATTGACTGGCAATGGATGCTGGTGGTGGGTATTATTATCGGGTCCTTTTTAGCGGCGGTACTTTCCGGCGATTTTCAGCTGCAGTGGGTCCCGTCCCTCTGGGCTAATGCATTTGGCGGAGGGGTCATAAAAAGAATCCTTGTTGCTTTACTGGGCGGAATATTTCTTGGTTTTGGCGCACGTTGGGCTGACGGCTGCACCAGTGGTCACGGGATTAGCGGGACTATGCAGCTTGCCCTTTCCAGCTGGTTGTCGGCGATATTTTTCTTTATTGGCGGGATTATTACTGCCCAAATTATGTTTTAACCCTCATGTCCGGGTGGTCTGTAGCTAAACTTGCCAAATAAAGTCTTTTACACCTGTGCATCTGGCTAAAGCAGGAAATTGGAAGGAGTGTTTACAGTGAACAACAAAAATAAGAAGAAGAAAATAGACATTCAGCTGATCTGGGGTTTATTTTTTGGGATTATCTTTGGATTTCTGCTACAGAAGGGAGGAGTTACCAAATACGATGTTATTGTCGGGCAACTGTTGCTGACTGATTTTACCGTTCTCAAAATTATATTTTCGGCTGTGCTTACCGGCATGCTCGGTATACATTTTTTTAAAAGCAGGGGATTGGTGAAGCTATCGCCTAAAGCAGGTTCGCTTGGTAAAAATGTTATTGGTGGATTGATTTTTGGGATCGGCTTTGCTGTGCTTGGTTACTGCCCGGGCACGATAGCCGGGGCAATCGGTAACGGTTATCTCGATGCGCTTACCGGAGGCTTGATCGGTATTTTGGTCGGCACAGCTTTATTCGCTGCAGTGTATCCAGCTGTTAAAAATAGCCTCTTGAAAGTAGGCGATTTTGGTGATCTGACCTTCCCGCGCTTATTTAAAACCAATGATTGGGCTGTTGTTATACCAATCTCGGGTATCATTCTTCTCCTACTGGTTACTCTAGAAATAGCCGGTTATTAGGTTTGTTCTTGATTCCAGTGGCATTTTGCTTCTGGATTGACAATAAAGGAATAAAT
>CAZCHW010000007.1:0-16600 GCA_964498375.1 uncultured Syntrophomonadaceae bacterium
TGTAGTCCAGTATATGCGCCCTGAAATTATCGGTTTTGTTCTTGGTTCTTTTGGAGCGGCTTATTTATTTAAAGAGTTTAAATCCAGGCTTGGCTCCGCACCGATAGTCCGCTTTATTCTTGGAGTTTTTGCCATGATTGGTGCCCTTATTTTTCTCGGATGCCCGTGGCGTGCAATACTGCGTTTGGCTGGTGGCGATTTAAATGCAATTTTAGGCTTGGCAGGTTTAGCCGTAGGAATCTGGATTGGTACTATATTCTTAAAAAGTGGCTATAATTTAGGCCGCACTCATAAAACACATGCATCAGCAGGCTGGATTATGCCACTGACTATGCTGGGTTTCCTCGTGATTATGCTATTTAACCCACAAATTAGTGGCGAGAACCAAAGTGGCCTTTTATTTTATAGCATTGAAGGCCCTGGTTCTATGCATGCTCCGCTGATTATTTCACTGATTGTTGGTCTGGTAATTGGGTTCTTCGCCCAAAGAAGCCGGTTTTGTACAATGGGGGCGATCAGAGATCTTATATTGTTCAAACAAACCCATCTTTTTGGTGGGCTGGTTGCCTTAGCTATTACAGCATTTTTAACCAATCTTGTGCTTGGTCAGTTTAATGCAGGTTTTGTTGGTCAGCCTGTTGCCCACAACCTGCATTTCTGGAACTTTGCCGGTATGGGCATGGCTGGTCTTGCTTTTGTCTTGGGTGGTGCTTGCCCGGGCAGGCAGCTCTTTTTGTCAGGCGAAGGCGACGGAGATGCTTCAATATTTGTGATTGGAATGATTGTTGGTGCAGCTATTGCCCATAACTTTGGTCTGGCCAGTTCTCCGGCAGGCGTAACAACTGCCGGTATAGGCGCATTAATTATTGGATTAATAGTTTGTGTTTTAATTGGTTTAACGATGAGAGAAAAAGTTGCATAATATTTCTGAGGAGGAATAAATAAAATGGCGAGTATTGTTGATGCCAGAGGGCTTTCCTGCCCCCAGCCCGTGATTATGACGGTAAACGAAATAAAAAAAATAGGGCAGGGAGAAATAACTGTCCTAGTTGATACCGACACTGCAAAAGAGAATGTTAGCCGAGCTGCAAAGTCTGCGCATTGGTCGGTAGCGGAAATTAAGCCCGAAGAAGATGGCTATAAAATAAAAATTGTGAAAGAGGGGTAACCGCACAGCTAATTAAAAGTTTTTAGGTGCGAATTATAACAAACCGGCCAATCTCTTGGCAAATCAGGCTAAGACATTGTATAATATCAGTTGCATGGAGAGATGGCCGAGTCCGGTTGAAGGCGCACGACTCGAAATCGTGTAACGGGTGAAACCGTTCGTGGGTTCGAATCCCACTCTCTCCGCCAGCTTGCTTTGTAAACAGGGAGCTAAGGCGAAAGAAGCCTTAACTCCCTGTTAGTATTTTTAGCTTATATTAAGCATCTTGTTTCCTCGTATCATTTATGTCAGCTTGCCTTCAATGTGCCCAGGCTTTAGTTCTTTCAAAAACTCAGTAAAAAAACTTTTTCGTATACCTGCAATAACTTGACCTTATACCCATCAAGAGTGTATTATGGAAACGTTGTCATGCAAATATCATATTCTCCGAACCGTTATTCCTAAACCTTAGGGCATGGAGTAGCGGTCGTCAGGGTTGCCCGGTAAACCGGACAGCCTCCCATTGCGGAAAGGAGAACTTACGGTTTTGTGAATTAAGCCGGTCCGTAATGGATCGGCTTTTTTTAATTAATTGCAAGGCCCGCTTCCGGAGTTAGCTGACATGACAGGGAATAAGGTGATTTAGGAAATTCGGAAAAATTTTGTGATTGCTGTTGTTTGATGATTTCAACTATTAAATGCTGGGGGTAAAGTAATGAAAACTAAGTGGTTTACAGTTTTGGCAATCCTGTTAGTCTCTTGCTTACTGTTGGTTTTTGGTTGTAATGATGCAGGGGAACCAGGAACAGCGATGGATGAAGAAACTGAAACAGATGGTGAAGTAGGCGAAAGCGTTGCCGAAGAGGAAGATTCTGAAGAAAGTGCATCGGAATCGGCATGGTTAGTAGTGATTGTCGGGCCAGGAGGAGAAGAAAATGAGATATCCATTGAGGCTATCAAGGCTCTGCCTTCTGTTGAACTTGAAGCAGAGCAAAAAGGCGAAATGATTACTTTCCAGGGAGTAGTATTAGGGCAAATCCTCAGTGAGGTTGGCATCTCTTCGGCAGAAGCATTAAATGTTACAGCAGCTGATGGCTACAGCGCTACTATTTCAGGAGAAGTTGCCTTTTCTGATCATACTATTATAGCCTATGCAAGTAATGGAGAAGACTTGAGCAGTGATGAAAAGAGTGGGCCACTGCGCCTGGTTACTACAGAAGAGTCTCCCCAGGTCTGGGTTGGTCAGCTGACCACTATAGAAGTGGAATAGTCCCTGTTTATCTTGTTATTTAGCTTTATTAAGGTTGCGGGCTTTGTATTAAATGGTGGCGGAGGTTAATGATGCGTAATAAAGCGATGATTGTGCTGATGATTGCATTTTTTGTAATGATGATGTGCCTTTTGGGCTGTTCTTCAGAATTGGCTGAGCCGGTTGCTGAAAAGGAGGAAGCTAACGCGGAAAACCCTGATAGTTTGATTGAGGCTGATACAGGCCAGGGTTCTGATACAGGGATGCTGGTTATTTATGGGCTGCCAGATGGAGAGCTTAAATTAACTCTGGAGGAAATCATGAGCATGCCGTCTGAATCCGGTGAGGCTCTGTCAATAAGCTCTTCCGGTGAAGAAACAATAACTGCCTATACCGGGGTTGCTCTTGATAATATCTTAAAGGGTTTCAATGTTTCTACCGCCGATTATTCTGGCTTAAGGTTGCTTGCAGTAGATGGCTACAGTATAGAGGTGCCCAGGGAAATTTTAGATGTAAGCCGAGTTATTCTTGCTTATGAAATTGACGGCGAGCCTTTAAGAGCAAAAGATTTGCCTCTACGTGTTGTAATTCCCGATGTACGGGCGATGTATTGGGTCAGGCAGCTTGAGCGAATTGAACTGATTGATGATGCTGGAATAACGGCACTAAAAAATATTGATATTTTTGAAAGTATGTTAATAGAAGCGGAATTGTTGGAAGAACAGAATATTGATCTGGTTGAACTGCTTGGGCTGAGCCAGGACGAAAGAATCACCCTGATTGCAGCTGACGGTTTAATTAAAACAGAAACTCTTTCTATAGATGAATTTCAATACTTTATTCAACTTGATGATGAAGATAGTCCGCTTTTTTATTCGCCTGATTTGCCCAGAACTATGTATGTAAAAAAAGTAGCGGCGATTATCAGCGGCAACCGGGCAGTTTTAATTGCAGAAGCATTTGAGGAAATTGAAATTTCCGGACAGTTGATCGCTGATATGCTCAGTGAATATTTATCCGAAGAAGTAATTATTGTCAATGAAGGCTTACCGGGTGAACTAACGGTTGATTCGCAAAGTTTATCAGATCTAGTGCTGGTCAAAACTGCTGATGGCCTGAATGTGCAGTAATTGACCAGTCCCGGTTTGCCCACTTCCGCAGGAGGTAGATTAATGGGACAAGGGTTTCTTAAAAAGTTTACCATGTTCGATCTGATGGTCATAACAATGATGGCGGTTCTCGGAGTAGCGATTAAGCCGGTTGTAGTCCCGCTGGCCCAAATCATTACCGGCCCGCTTTATATTCCTGGAGGTGTGCTGGCTGGCGGTTTTTACATGCTCTTCATTGTCCTGGGCCGCGCCCTGGTCGGAAAAACCGGCGCTGCAACCATGGTGGGACTGGTTCAGGCAATTTTGGTTATTGCCCTCGGAATATTTGGTACTCATGGGGCAGCCAGTTTAATTACTTATGTTGCTCCGGGGCTTGCGGTTGATCTGCTTTATCTTGTAATCCGGAGTGAAGCAGGTACGCCTATAGGGGCTTTCCTTGGTGGGGTTGCAGCAAATGTTACAGGAACTTATCTGGTGAACCTTACATTTTTCCGGCTTCCATGGCTGCCCCTGGTTCTTGGGCTATCTGTGGCAGCGCTATCTGGTGGTTTGGGTGGTTTGATTGCCTACAGTATCATTAAGCAATTAAAGAAATTTAATCTGCAGTCATTATAATCTTGCAGCGAAGGGCGGTGTTAAACCTGATGCGGATTCAATACAGGCGGGGTTTTGTTCTGCTGGCTTTAGCAATCCTGATACTGCTGGCGGCGCCTGGCTGCGGCACTGAAATGATAGTTTATCCTCTGACTGTTATCGGCGACGTTCAACAGGTAATTGAATACGATTGTTCCGCAGATCTTAAACCAACTATGATTGGTGGAACTAAACATTGGGCCGTTGCCCTCGCAGATGTATTAGATAAAGCTGGAGCGGAGGATTTGCATAAACTTACTTTTATCGGGATTGACGATCATTCGGCAACAGTGGAAGTTGCTGATCTTACAGGTAGTTTCCTCGGCTGGGATGATAATAAAGGCTGGTATTTTGTCTCAGAAAGCTATCCTATTAATACACATATTAAGCAGATCAGGCAAATAATTGTTCAATGTGAAAATGCGTCGGGGTTAGCCATGATTGGTATTGAGCGAAATTATCAAACCATCACTGCGGGCACTTTTCTATCTGAAAGCCACCACTTATACATTCACGAAGAAGGAAGCACTGCCAGGGAATATGAGGGGTCCACATACAGGGGAAGTTCAATGTCCCGTCATATTGTTCGCCCGGTTAATGAGCTGGTTCCGGGAAGTGCAAAGGTGGTCAAGGCGGTTGCGAAAGATGGCAGCATTCACAACCTGAGCAGGGATAATTATATTGAAGCCTGGGGAAACAGCTTTTATCTGAACCGTTTTGATCACAGCACCCGCATTGCCCTGACCGGTATAATTATTGACCCGCCTGAACGCATGATTACAGATCTATACGAAGATGTCCTTAATTTGATTGATCAAAATAAACAGGTTCTGGTAGTGATGCTTGATGGTTTTAGTTATCAATTATATGAAAAAGCTGTCCAGGAACATCTGGCTCCTAACCTGCTTGCAGGGGCAAACGTTGAAAAAGCAATGTCTGTATTCCCACCAATTACCCCATGTGGTCTGGCAGCCATGCTGACCGGACAATTACCTGCCTTAAACGGCATCGGCAGTCGTGATGACAGGGTACTGGCAATTCCTTGCCTGCTTGATGCTCTAACTGAGCGTGGAAAAACGGGGCTCATTATAACCGGCACTGTTTTTCCACTTCAATTGGAAGGTGAGGTGATCTTGAACGCAGATATTAATAGCAACCAGTCCAGTGATGATGAAGTCTTGGTGCAGGCTCTGGCTTGCCTAAATGAAGGTTATGATTTAATTTTTGTTCATTTTAAAGATTTAGATCGCAGCGGACATACTTATGGCCCCCTGGCAGAACAAACCTGCCGGACATTAATGAAACTGGATAAATACTTGAGGGAACTATATACAGCCTGGCCCGGCAGCCGGATTCTGCTGACCGATCATGGGATGCACCAGACTAATGAGGGTGGGCATCACGGGCAGTTCAGGTATGAAGATTTAATTGTTCCCTATATTATTTATGATTAACAAGGGAGGGGAAACCATGAAAAATAAAGCATTAATCATTGCCATAGCAGTTCTGGTTCTGGTAGTAGCAGTGCTTGGATTCCTGAACCGGGATCAGCTGGCGGGAAAACAGGCGTTGGTAGAAAACCCCGCACTTGTGTTGCAAGCAAAGGGAGAAGAACTTGCTGTGATTAGTCTTGACCAGATCCGAGCACTGGGTGAAGAAGAGTTTCCTATCACTTTGCAGTCAAGCGGAAAACCGCCTCGCGATCTTGAATTAACTGGAGTATCGCTTAAAGCGATAGCTTATGATATTGACCCGACTTTACCTGATCGTGCTGAGCAGGTGGTTGTCAGGGCAATTGACGGGTACACCGTAGCTTATACCGTCGAGGAAGTTTTAATGGATGAACACATTTACCTGGTCTACCTTGAAGATGGAAAACCTCTGGGCACAAAGGCTGATGGAGGTTCCGGGCCGTTAATGATGGTTCCCCGGCAGGATGAATTCGGTCAGCGATGGTGTAAGTTTGTAGTGGAGGTTGATTTTAATTGAGTGAGGTGCTCTCTGTCAGTAATCTATCTTTCCGGTATCCCGGTTCTGATTTGCTGTTTGAGCAGGTTAATTTTACTCTCCGTGAGGGAGAACTACTTGGTATTATCGGGCCAAGCGGGTGTGGTAAAAGCTCTCTGGCGCTGATTCTCTGTGGAATTATTCCGCACAGCATAGATGGTGAGCTTGCAGGAGAAGTATATGTTACGGGAAGTAATATTTGTGAACTTCCTTTACCCCAGCTGGCAGTGAAAGTAGGCATTGTGTTTCAGGATCCGGAAACACAGCTTTTTTTGCCCCAGGTAAGATATGAACTTGCTTTTGGGCCGGAAAACCTGTGCCTGTCTCGGGGAGAGATTTTAGAGATTATCAAAAGAACAGCAGCGCTTACGGTGCTGGATCCGTTGTTGGAATGTCATCCTCATGCTGTTTCCGGCGGTCAGCAGCAGTTAGCGGCACTCGCAGCGGTTCTTTGTCTGGACCCGGTTTTATTAATATTTGACGAAGTAGCATCGCAGTTGGATCAAGAGAGTGCTGCGCGGATATTGTCAGTAATAAAGCAGCTTAAGGAAAAAGGCAAGTCAATTATTATGATTGACCATAATCCGGCAAGGCTAATCCATGCCGACCGGGTTTTGGTTATGGGGTTAAATAAAAAACACTGCATTATTGACGGGAAAGATATCAGAGATGAGCAAATCTGGCAGAAAATTTGTTACGCTGATACAGCGGAGGCGATTAATTGAATGGTTTTTTGGATGGTGAAGGCCCTGGAATTTGCCTACCCCGGCAAAGGAACGGTGATTAAGAAAATATCATTCAATATTCTGGCCGGTGAAACGGTTGCCTTGCTTGGACCAAATGGCAGCGGTAAAACTACCCTGGGCAAACTGTTAATGGGTATTCTAAAACCCGGGGCCGGGGTAGTAGAGCTAGAAGGGAAAGCTATCGGAAGCTACTCCCTGGGCGAGATTGGTTCCAGGGTTGGCTATGTTTTTCAGAATCCCGACAAGCAAATATTTACCTCATCGGTACGGGCAGAGGTTGCATTTGGTCTTAGATACAGGGGTTATTCAGAAAGAGAAATAGCTGTCCGGGTTGATGAACTGCTAAACTATTTTGAACTGAAGAAGCGGGCGGATGCTTTTCCCTTTAACCTAAGCAGAGGTGAAAAGCAAAGATTGGCAATCGCTTCGATAATGGCGCTGGAACCCGGATTCATTATTTTTGATGAGCCAACTACCGGCCTTGACTTTCGGCGAAAAGAGAAATTTGCTGAATTGCTGACCCGGGTTAAGGATCGCGGAGCCGGGTATATTCTGATTAGCCACGATCACCAGTTCAGTAAAAGCAATTGTGAAAGAACTTTGGCAATGAAAGAGGGGAAACTAATTTGCTCCAGCTTCAATTAATGCAGCAACTTGATCCCCGCTCTAAATTTCTGATCGTCGTGGTCATATCAACCCTGGCTATTATTATTACTGACCCGCTATGGCTGGCAGCCTTATTATTATGCACTCTATGTCTCTTGTTTGTTGGAGGAATGGGTCCGTCCTTTTTAATTTCCCGGTTAAAGCGCTTTCTTTCGCTTTTTGTAGCGTTACTGGTCATTCAAAGTATATTTGCTCCGGCCGGAGAGACGCTGATCAGTATTGGTTCTTTAAGCCTGATTACCACGGGCGGAATAATCAAGGGAGTTTCAGTAGTTTTGAGGATGTTAATTGTTGTTTCCAGCGCAATGATTTTGCTGACAGCAAATTCTATGGACATGGTGTTAGGTTTTGTTCGGTTAAAAGTTCCATATGAAATTGCTTTCATGGTACTGTTGGCTATGCGATTTTTACCAGTGCTTGTCGAAGAAGTCCAGGATACGCTAATCGCTATTCAGTTGCGGGGAGTTAAAATCAAAGAAATACCTCTGGGTCAAAAAATGAAAATATATACTTCAATATTTGTACCTCTGGTAGTTTCATCTTTGCTGAAGGCAAGAAAAACAGCTATTGCGATGGAAGCCAGGGCTTTCAGGGCCTATGACCGAAGAACCTATTTAAATGAGTTATCCCTGGGTAGGATGGATTACGCAGTGATGACAGGAACAATAATAGCGGGGATCATTTCTTGCTTTATTTATATGATTGGGAGGTAAGCTTGTGAAGGTATTTTCGATATTTGGAATCACCTTGTCCGGTAAAACGACTGTAGTGGAACAGATTATTAAGGAGCTGCACAGGCGTCGTTATTCTGTAGCATCAGTAAAAGATATTCACTTCGAGGATTTTGCCATTGACATTGAAGGCTCTAATTCATTCAGGCACGCACAGGCCGGATCGGAACTTGTGACAGCCCGCGGTTTGCATGAAACCGATATATTGTTTCCCCGCCAGTTAAGCGTCAGGGAAATATTATCATTTTATTCCCACGATTATGTCATTCTTGAAGGAATAGATGATTTTAATGTGCCCAAGATTATTACCGCGCACAGTACTGCTGAAGTTGATGAGCGTCTGGATGACTCGGTATTTGCAATTTCGGGAGTGTTGGCTGATCAAATGGATAGTTACCGGGGATTGCCGGTTATTCATGCGCTGAATGAGCCAGGGCGTTTGGTTGAACTGGTTGAAGCAAAGGTCCCTGAGCTTTTACCTGATTTTCCGCCAGAATGTTGCAGCTGCTGCGGGTTGAGCTGCAGGGAGCTTTTAGCGGCTATTTTACGGGGAGAACGGACCGTAAAGGATTGTGTTATCAGTCAATCGACTGTACGGCTTGAGATTAATGGGCAGGAAATTACAATAGTTCCATTTGTTCAAGAATTGCTCAAAAAAACAATTACCGGCCTGGTGTCAACCCTGGACGGCTACCAGGATCATGCCCCGATACGCATTTCAATTGGATCAGATCTAAATAAACCGGAAGGCGGATAAGATTAAGAAATGACAGTCAATGGAACAGCAGAACCCTTTGATGAATTGCGCCGGCAGTGCCTGGTGCTTGAGCGTTTTTCCAGCCGGCGAAATCAGGTGATAAAAGTCGGGATGCAAATGAGCTGCTGTCCCGGGGCAATGCTGGTTCTGAAGCAGTATAACGTGGAAGCAAAAGCTGAAACTGAATTTATAAATCTTTTAAAACTGGAACAGGCTGATATTAAAGCACCCCGCCCGTTGGCTCTAAGTAGTAATATTGTATATTTACAGTATCTTAACGGACTGCTGCTAACTGATATTATTGAGAAGCGGCTGCTTGCCCAGTCAGTTTGGACAGAAAAACTTGCCGGCTGGTATGCCGATTTGCACAAGATTGGTCATGATGGCTCTGGTCGAGCTCTTTTAAAAACGGATAATAATTTACGCAACTTTATCTATGCCGACTCTAATTTTTTTGGCTTGGATTTCGAAGAGATTGAAGTTGGAGACCCGGCCCGTGATATAGGTCAGGTTTGTGCTTTTATTTTATCCGATCGTCCTGCCTTCAGCATTCAGAAAAAAGCTGCAACTGCCGAACTGGTGCAACATTACTGTGCCCGAAACAGGGTAGTGAGAAACGGGCAGATTGAAAAAGAGGTGATGATTGAACTGGAGAAAATGGCTGAGAGGCGAAGGGACGAGAGGCGGGCGATTAAAGATTACCTAAACTCCCTTGCCAGGGGTAATCGGGGATTTCTCTCCGGATGATTTCCTGGTAAAGAAAATGTTTCTTAGCGTAACCGCAGAGATAACGATAAACCCGCCGATTATTGCCAGCGTGCCAGGTTGTTCGCCGACAACCAGGTATACCCAGATTGGGTTAAGCAGGGGATCGATAGTTGAAATCAGGACGGCTTCAAGGGCCGCAAGGTAACGGATTGCGCTGCAATAGAGAATAAACGATAGGCCAATTTGCAGAGTGCCCATATAAAGAAGGGGCAACCAGTCAATTGCGGTAGGAGGTTCATTGATTACCGCAGCAGAGCAGATCAGGGCGGCAATTATATTGCCGATAATAATTGTTTCCAAGGTGGAACCATGTTTTTGGAATCGCAGAAAAATATTCATCAGGGCGTAGGTGATTGCACTGATAATAGCCAGGATGTTGCCCCACATTCCGCCCGGAATAAAATGGCCGAAGAAAAAAAGACCCATACCGCAGAGAACAAAAAACATCACCACCCAGTCGTGGCGCAGCACTTTTTCCTTTAGCAGCCAGGCAGCCAGCAGAGCAGTAAATACGGGAGAAGTATAATGTAAAAAAACTACATTGGCAGCAGTGGTCATTTTAGTGGCAGTGACATAAAGGATCAGGGTGGCGGCATAGGCGACGGCCCCGGCAATCTGGGGAAATGACCAGTTAAAACGCAGCTTTCTATTGTAGAGGGCAATCATCATAATTGCCGCGATGGCGCTGCGGACACCAACTATGGTTAGTGGACCCAGGTTGATCATCTTGATGAACAAACCGTTTGTGCTCCACAATATTGCTGCAATGAAAACAAAAGCGACTGCCTTTTTGTGGCTTAAGGGTGTTTCATTAATAAAAGCGGCTATCACTTAAAGCCCTCCAAATATAAAGGCAGTGCCTTTACCTGTTCTGTTACCGGTTAATCCCGGTTTGACGGGAAAAAATGCTTTCAAAAAAATGACAGGCACTCAGATGCCCCGGATCTGTATCGTCCAGGGGACGCAGTGCCGGCTGTTCAGAACGACACTTCTCCTCAACATAGGGGCAGCGGGTATGAAAGCGGCAACCTTCCGGTGGATCAATAGCCGAGGGTACATCCCCGCTTAAAACAATGCGTTCTCTTTTGCCTCCCGGTTTCGGTACGGGGATAGCGGAAAGCAGTGCTGCAGTATAAGGATGCCTGGTCTTTTCAAATAGGGCTATTTTATCGGCAATCTCAACAATCTGGCCAAGGTACATCACTATGACCCGGTCGGAAATATGGCGCACTACACCGAGGTCGTGAGAAATAAACAGGTAAGTCAAGCGAAAATCCTGCTGCAGTTTTTTAAGCAGGTTGAGGATCTGGGCCCGAATTGATACGTCAAGAGCTGAAACAGCTTCATCGCAAATAATCAGCTTCGGATTCAGCGCCAGTGCACGGGCAATGCCAATCCGCTGTCTCTGCCCACCGCTGAATTCGTGAGGATAGCGGTCGGCCTGATAGGCCGCCAACCCGACTGTTTCAAGCAACTCAACAGCTCGTAGTTTTCGTGACTGGGGCGGCACGATGTTTTGGATGTGCAGCGCTTCCTGAAGGATTTGAGAAACAGTTTGGCGCGGATTTAGGGAGGCAAAGGGATCCTGAAAAACTATCTGCATATCTTTTCTGATTTCTCGCAGCTTCTTTTTTGGTAAGGTTGAGAGGTCACTGCCGTTGAAGATTATTTTCCCCGCTGTCGGTTCTTCAAGCCTTAAAATAGTCCGCCCGGCGGTCGACTTGCCACAGCCTGATTCACCGACCAGGCTGACTGTTTCGCCTTCACAGACGGTAAAAGTAATATCATCAACAGCCTTGACATAGTTTACTGTGTTGCCAAGAAACCCACCCTTGATTGGAAAATATTTTTTCAATCCTTCAACTTTTAGCAATTCCTTAGCCATGGCTGCCGATAACCTCCTTCGGTCCGTCCCAGCGGGTGTTGTAGAGCCAGCACCTGACCAGGCTGCCCTGTTCGGTTTCTTCCAGGGCCGGGTATTCGCTAAAACAGATCGTGCGGGCATGGGGGCAGCGCGGTGCAAACCTGCAGCCCGGCGGTATATTAGCCGGGTTAGGAACAGATCCTTTGATGGCCTGCAGCTCCACCTGGTCAATATCATGCCGGGGCAGCGAATCAAAGAGCCCAATGGTGTAAGGGTGAAGGGTGCGGTTAAACAGGGTATCTGCTTCAGCGTATTCGACAATACTGCCGCAGTACATCACGGCTACGTAACTGCACATTTCCGCGACTATCCCGAGATCGTGGGTGATGATCATTACTGACATCCCCAGCTGCTGCTGGAGATCGCGAATTAGCTCAAGAATTTGTGCCTGAATGGTTACATCCAGCGCGGTTGTCGGTTCGTCGGCAATCAGAAGATCGGGCGAACAGGCCAGAGCCATGGCAATCATCACTCTCTGCCGCATTCCGCCGGAGAGTTCGTAAGGATACTGACCGGCCCTTTTTTCAGGCGAGGGTATGCCAACCAGTTCAAGCATCTTTACTGCTTCAGTCCAGGCATCCCTGGCGTTCATACGGCGGTGGACCCGGTATGATTCACGGATTTGTTCCCCGATAGTCAGGACAGGATTAAGTGAAGTCATTGGCTCCTGAAAGATCATTGAGATCTGGTTGCCTCTGATATTCAGCATATCTCTTGGGGAACACTTGACCAGATCAAGGTCGTTAAAAAAAATTTCTCCACCGGTAATGCGGCCCGGTTTTTCGATCAGCTGCAGAATAGAGAGGGCAGTAACGCTTTTGCCACAGCCCGATTCACCGACCAGACCGATTGTTTCACCCCGGGGCACTGTCAGGGTTACCCCGTCGACCGCCCTGATTTCTCCTTCATCGGTAAAAAAAGAGGTCTTTAAATTGTTTATTTGTAAAACTGGTTTGACCGGCACTGGTAGCACCCCTTTCTGCCGGGCGGCGATTAATTGAGATCGATCCGCTTGTTCAGGTAGCGGTAAGAAATATCAACGAGCATGTTGATTAAAACAAAGGTCAGGGCGAAGATTAGTACTATGCCCTGGACCAGGGGAAAGTCCCGGGCCCGGATGGCATCGATCGCCAGCCTGCCCATCCCGTTGATGGCAAATACAGTTTCTGTGATGACAGTGCCTGAAAGAAGCATCCCAATTTCAATGCCGATTACTGTAACAACCGGGATCAAAGCATTCTTCAGGGCATGCTTGTAGATGATTACTCTTTCTTTCAGGCCCTTGGCCCGGGCAGTCCGGATGTAGTCCTGGTTGATCACGTCGAGCATGCTGGAGCGGGTCATCCGGGCAATAATTGCCGCCCCGGCAGTGCCGAGGGTGAAAACAGGTAAAATTGCCTGCTGCCAGGTGCCCCAGCCTGAGGGGGGCAGCATGGTCAGCTCGATGGCAACATATTTAATTAGCATCAGGCCTAACCAGAAGTTTGGCATGGAAAGGCCAAAAAGGGCTATAAGCATCAGGAAGGTGTCGAGCAGGCTGTATTTGCGTACTGCAGATACAATTCCGGCGATCAGGCCAATAAAAATACTCAGGGCCATACCGTAAATAGCCAGCCGCATCGTGACCCAGTAGCGGGCCTTGATTTCATCGATTACCGGGCGACTGCTGCGAATTGAGTTGCCTAGATCACCCTGCATCAGGTTGCTCATGTACTTGCCGTACTGCACGTGAAGCGGATCGTTCAGCCCCAGGCGTTCCCGGATTGCTTCAACCTGGTGAGCCGGTGCTGCCTCTCCGGCAATGATCTGGGCCGGGTCACCGGGAATCAGGTGCATCAGCGAAAAAACCAGAATGGTTACCCCGATTATAACCGGGATGGTTTGCAATAATCTGCGGACAATGAACTGAAGCAAAAGGCGGCACCTCTTTTCTAGACCTTGATCTTGGGATCCAGGGCGTCCCGTAAGCCGTCTCCGAATATATTAAAGGCAAGCACTATAGTCATAATGGCCAGGCCGGGGTAAAGCGCTACATGGGGATGATCGAACATGTAGCTGCGGCCCTGGCTGAGCATGGCGCCCCATTCAGGAGTAGGAGGCTGTGCGCCCAGCCCGAGAAAAGAGAGACCACTGGCAATTAAAATGGCGATTGCTATTCTAATTGTAGCTTGAACAATTATGGGTGATAGAATATTTGGCAGGATATGCACAAAGATGATTCGCAGGTCGCCGGCTCCGAGAGCTCGGACAGCATCAATATACTCCAGCTTGCTGACCGACAGGGTTGAACCCCTGGCGATGCGGGCAAAACCGGGGACGGAAAATATTCCTACCGCCAGTATGACATTAACAATACTGCCGCCGAGCACACTGACCAGGGCAATGGCCAGGAGGATGCCGGGAAAAGCGAGCAGGATATCAATAAAGCGCATGACGACGCTGTCCAGGATTTTTCCGTAGTAACCGGCAGCTATACCGAGCGGGACCCCGATTAACAGGCCGACCAACACTGATAGAAACCCGATATTTAAAGTGATCGACATCCCGTGAATTAGCCGGGTGAATATATCGCGTCCGTTGTGATCTGTGCCGAGCCAGTGCTCCGCTGAAGGGCTGAGCAGTTTGGTCGAGTAATCAACTTTTAAAGGATCGTGAACGGTCAGATGGGGGCCGATAATGGCAACAAGGATAAATAGAAGTATGAGCATGCCACCGACAACGGCAGCTTTATTTTTAAGCAGCCGTCTGAATATCATCTGCCGGGCAGAATATCCGCGCGTCTCTTCGAACCCGGAACCGGAAAGATTACCTGCAGAATCGCTCATGGGACTTCTCTCCTTGCTGCGTAAAATCTCATGGACTTTTCAAATAATCTTATTATATAGTATAATCGAAGATACTGCATGCAGTTGATACATACTTCAATACATTTTGGAAGAATCCTTCCTGCCCGGTATGATCAACGCTGTAGTAAAAAAATAAACCTGTATGTATAGGGGGTATGAGTACAATGAAGTTAAAGAAGTTATTTCTCTTCGCGCTGCTGCTGGTTATGACAGTACTTCTGGTTGTAGCCTGTGGGCCAACCGAAGAAGGGCCCGTTGATGAGGCACCGGAAGCCGAAGGAGAAGCCGGTGGCGATCTGGTTATCGCGACTTTGTCGGATGCCGTGGCTCTCGATCCTCATGGTTCTAATGATGTTCCTTCAAGCAATGTAGCTTTTAACATTTATGAATCGCTGGTTGTTTTTGACCGGGACAGCGAGCTTCAGCCTCTGCTGGCTACTGAATGGGAAGCACTTGACGATTTAACCTGGCAGTTTATCCTGCGTGAAGGAGTTAAATTTCACGATGGTTCGGATTTAACGGCAGAAGTGGTCAAGGCTAACTTTGATCGTCTGCTTGATCCCGAGGTTGCATCACCGCGTCTGTTCCTCTTCTCGATGATCGAAGAGGTTGTGGTGGTTGACGATTACACGGTGCAATTTGTTACCACCTTCCCCTTTGCTCCATTGCCGGCCCACCTGGCCCACAGCGGGGGAGCTTTGGTCAGTCTTCCGGCTATAGAAGCCGATTACGAAGAAATGGCTGCCGGTAACGACCCCGGTTCTTATATTTCTCAGAACCCCAGCGGCACAGGATTTTTCAAGCTTGACTACTGGGAGCCGGGCAGTGAAATCAAACTGGTTCGCAACAATGAATACTGGGGAGAACTGGCCCAGCTGAACAGTGTTACCTTCAAGGTTGTTCCTGAAGATTTAACCCGTCTATCCGAGCTGGAAACGGGCTATGCCCATATAGCTGACCCGATTCAGCCCAGTGACGCTTCAAGGGTTGAAAATATGGCTGATGCCTACCTGAATGTCCAGTCCAGCACATCGCTGGCTTATATCGGTTTCAACTGTGAAAAAGCTCCTTACGATGACGTTCGTGTTCGTCAGGCTATTTCTATGGCCATCAATAAGGATGAAATAATTGATGGAATCTATGAAGGAACCGCTATCCCTGCGGTTGGCCCGATTGCTCCCGGAGTTTTCGGCTATGATCCTTCGGTTCCTCCCATTCCCTACGATGTGGAACAGGCAAAGGAATTGCTGAGCGAGGCTGGCTTTGCCGATGGTTTTGATGCAACAATCTGGACCAATGATAACCCTGCCCGCATCCAGATTGCCGAGTATGTTCAGTCGAAACTTAGTGAAATAGGAATTAATGTCAGCATTGATGTCCTTGAATGGGGCGCCTATCTTGACGGAACTGCTGAAGGAAACCATGAAATGTTTATTCTTGGCTGGTCAACCCCGACCCTGGATGCAGATTACGCCATGTATGCTCTTTTCCATTCCAGTAATGTTGGAGAACCGGGGAACCGCTCATTCTTCAGAGATGATCAGATCGATGAATTGCTTGATCTCGGCCGCCAGGAGTCAGACCCCGACCTTCGCACCCAGTACTACCGCGAAGCCCAGGAGCTGTTGGTCGAGAAAGCTCCGATGCTGTACCTGCTGCACATTGAAGATTTAACCGGGGTAAGCAATAACGTGAAGAACTTCTATCTCACCCCGGCCAGGATTTTTATGCTGCATGATGTTTATATCGAAGAGTAAAAAACTTAACTGGCCCGGACTGTCTGCAGTCCGGTTTTCCGATAGAGTTATAAATGGGCCGCCTCAGGGCGGCCTGTTTAATTTTGATCAGGCCCAAGCGAAACATTTTGCCGGTGCCGGAGCATAAACGAAAGCCCGGCAAACTCTTTTAGTGGATAGTTGAAAGCGCTTAATATTCATTGTATAATAAGCCGTGAAGCTAACTAAGCTTTAGGCGTGGAGAGATGGCTGAGTTGGTCGAAGGCGCTCGCCTGGAAAGC
>CAZCHW010000008.1:0-16472 GCA_964498375.1 uncultured Syntrophomonadaceae bacterium
TTTTCTTTTGCAGCTGGAACTTGACGTGCTTTCCCTGGATGTTTTATCCCGCGGTCATATTTTTAGCCGTTACACCGACGAAATTAAAACCTTTCTGGATCGGGGGGCAATTATTTCCTGGGGAATAACGCCTACCCTGACTGAAGAATTCGAGCAGGAAAATGTACGCTCAATGATTGAGATGATCGAGAATCTGTGGAAGACTCTTGATTGTTCGGGTATCCCATATGAACAGCTTATAAAGCAGGCCTGGTTTGCCCCGGCGCGTTGCTGTTTGGTGAATCTGGACGGAACAGAAACGGTTGCTAAATCGTTTAAAATGCTCAATGAAGTGGCCGGCCACTTTAAACAGAAATTGTAACTCTTTGTAGCAACAAACTGTAAGTGAGATGAAATATGAGAAAGGAATTTTCATTAATGACAAAAAAAGTTAAGCTATTTTGTTGTAAAACCATGATGGATGAAATTGACGCGGCCAAACCGAAAGATCTGGCAGTGGAATACATTGAATACGCCCTGCATCGTACTCCAGATAAGCTGCGGGAGGAGTTGCAAAAGCGAATTGACCAGGAAAAAGAAGCCGATACCTTAGTGTTCGTTTACGGCCTTTGCTCAAGGGGGCTTGATGGCTTGCATTCCCGGGATAAAACCCTGGTAATTCCGCGGGTGCACGACTGTATTAGCTTACTACTGGGTTCAAGGGAGCGCTATGAAACAGAGTTTGGCACTGATCCCGGAACCTATTATTTGAGTAAAGGGTGGATTGACCAGAAAGCTGACCCTTACCATGAGTTCAAAGAATATGTAGAGAAATACGGTGAAGAAAATGCCCGCTGGATCTCACAGCAAGCTTATCAGCATTACCGGCGTATAGCTTTTATCGATACCAATCTGCCTGAGTTGGAATATTACCGGGATTACTCACAAAGTGTTGCAGAATTTTTGGGTGTGGAACATCTAGAAATTACCGGTCAGAAAGATTTTTTTAACCGGCTGGTCACAGGCAAATGGGATAAAAATTGCCTGGTTATACCGCCGGGCCAGGTTTCCCGGTACCAGGATTTTCTTTAAATTATTTTGCCTTATTTTAACCTGATCTCGCCCCGGCTCAGTATAAAAACCTGTTCAGCCAATCTAAATATCTTTCTAATCGTTATCTCTTTTTGGGCAGATCTTTTTCTCATATATTTTGCTATATTCAGGTTTAATTTAGAATTCGTCAAGACCTAATTGTGTAATTGTTTCTTTTAGTGGGTGTCCATTTCCGGAGTCCCAACCGAAATGCTTCCAGTAGTTATGGATCATATCGTCTATGGGAACTGATTTGCCCATAATTGGCCCCTCTTGCAAAGGCGGGTTTCCGGCAATCCGATCCGGAATTCTGAAAGTTGATGGTTCGACTCCCTCGCGAATATTAAAAAGCTGACGCAGGGTTTGTGTTCTTTTGCCGATCTCCATATATTCATCTGCTGTTTTATGCCATCCGGTAGCAGCATTCAGCCACTTGAAAAGCGGCCAGTGCTGAATACCCGATATTGAAGCAAAAAGACACCCGCCTGCACCGTCTACCACCTGCTTGTAACAGGCTCCTGCTACTGCTTTTAGCGCTTCGGTGCTTGAAGCCTCATACTCTTCTGCTTTTTTATATCTTCCCACCCTGGGGGCCCAGCTAACTTCTTCCCATAGATGCATCATAATGTAATAGGTGCCGCAGCCGATCGTGTGCCGCCCCGGGGTGGGGTCTGCACTGAAATGAACTCCCAGGAGGGGATCATATCGGGGGTCGTGCATGCCCGGTTCCTGACCTCCGGCATGCATGGCAAACCCGGCAGTTTCAACGCCCAGGCGGCCAATTGCTGCTTTAACTCCATCGGCCAGTAAATCGCCGAATCCTTCGCGTTTAATCATTTGACGGGCCAGTTCGATAATGGCCTGCGAATTACCCCAGGTCAGTTCCAGGCCGCCTGTTGTGCCGTTGTTAATTAATCCGTTTTCGTAGCATTCAATAGCGTAAGCAATTGTTGTTCCGGCTGAAATTGTATCCATCCCGGCCCGGTTAAGCATTTCATTGATATAAAAAATCGACTCTAAATCGTGGTTTAGCAGCATCGCGCCGAAAACTGCACAGGTTTCGTATTCAGGTTTATGGGTTTCTTTAAATTCACCCCCTGCAAGATCTTCGATGTTACAGATGCCGCCGCAACCGATTACGCAGGAATAACAGCTGTACTTTTTAACTTCACGCTTGATAATGTTGTCAGGGTTAAGCCTGCTGTAATAGGGCTTGCCATAGTCAGCTACTGAACCACCCCAGTTTTTAACCGGCAAATCGCCGGAGGTTATTCCAAGGCTGTTGCTCATGATGGTACCCCATTTTTTGAGTGTCGCTACCAGAACCATCATGCCGTCCATAGCCACAACCAAAGGTAATTTACCCATCATTTTACCGGCCAGCGGTATCATGTTGCCTTTAACCAACCCGGGCAGGTTTACTTTTTTTACCCGGGCAGCATAAGTTTTGCTTAAACGGCGAATTTCCTCCCGGTCGGCTGGTTCAATCTTTTTGCTGCCGCTCAAAACGATAGCCTTCAATTTTTTTGAACCCATAACGGCCCCGCACCCTGAGCGAGCGGCAATTCGCCCTTTGTCGTTGCAGATACCTGATATCAGGGATAGCTTTTCAGCAGAGGGCCCGATTACCGCTATCGCCGGTTTTCTTTTACCGTGGTGTATTTCTTCGAGATACTCCTCTGTTTTGACAGCATCCTCACCCCACAAGTTAGTGGCATCTTCAAGACGGGCGCCCTGTTCGTCGATCAGCAGGTAAACCGGTGTTTTGGATATACCTTTAATAAAAAGGCCGTCATAACCGCATTGCTTGATCGCCGGAGACAATGAGCCACCGCAGTTGGCGTCTCCCCAACCACCGGTTAGCGGTGATTTACAGACAGCCATCCAGCGGCCGGTTACCAGGCTTCCTGTACCTGTTAAAAGACCGCTTACAATTCCGAGAATATTATCCGGGCCAAGCGGGTCAGCTCCACGGGGAATATGTTGATAAAGATACCAGGCTCCAAGGCCAACCCCGGATAGGTATTGTTCATAGACCTGATCAGCCACCTGCTGTTCCTCTATACTTCTATTGCTCAAATCAATAATCAGGATTTTGCCGGTATAACCTTTCATGTGTGTTCAACCCCGTTCTATTTAGTTTAACCGCCGGATAGAAAGGAAAAAAAACTGACAATATCGCCATCATTTAGCCGGGTTTTTAAATTCACCTTTTCGTAATTAACCCGGCAAAGTTTAATGCTGACAGGAGGTAATGGTAATTCCAAGAGTCTGAAGAGATCGAGCAGTGTGGTATTTTCCGGGAGTTCTAAGTACCCGTTTTCAGGTAACTTGTTTTGTTTAAAAAAAGGGGGCAGGTATACTTTTACCTTGGTCATTGTTTCACCCAGTGTTTCTCAAGATATCTGACTTGACTATAATTATACATAAAGCAGGGTGAAAGATACAGGGGCCTGGATAATCAGAATTACCGGTATTATAAATATCAGGATTGCAATATCCGAGGTTCAACTGTGCTAAAAAATATGTTAACATTTATATGCAATTAAAAGACTGGAATTTAACGGCAGGCTGATGAGGTGTATATATTTGCCCGAATATAAAATTATCAGTACGGAATTATTCCATTTCGCCGCCTTGATGCCATACTCGGGGCAATTCACCTGGCCGATTTCGAGGAAGACAAGTTGCCTCTGGCAAAAATTCATATATTGGAGGAACTATCACCGGTTTTTGCCGAGGCGGTTTACCGCTACTCTCTGGAAGATTCATTACGCGACAGTGAGGCCAGTTTGGCCAAGGCGCAAAGAGTAGCCAATCTGGGCCATTGGGACTGGAACCTGAAAAATGACTGCGTTACCTGGTCCGACCAGGTTTACCGAATTTTCGGGATGGGAGAAAGATCAGATCAGATCACATTTGAAGATTATTTAAACAGCATTCATCCGGAAGAAAGGGAGGAAGTGCGTTCTGCCATTGTAGAGGCAATTAAAGAAAACCGGCCTTATAACCTGGGGCACCGGGTCGTCTGGCCTGGTCAAACGGTCAGGGAAGTTTGGGCCCAGGGGGAAGTTTTATATGATGATCAAAACGTTGCAGAGAGAATGATTGGCATCGTTCAGGATATTACTGAACGCAGGCAGGCTGAAGAACAGATTCGTTTTCAGGCATCGCTTCTAAACCAGGTTCATAACGGTGTTTTTGCCGTTGATTTAAAGGGGCGGGTTATATATTGGAACAAGCATGCCGAGAAACTGGTTCAATATAGCAAGGAAGAAGCCGAGGGTCAAAGTGCCTTGAAACTTCTTGTTGCGGGTGATAACCGGGATTGGGTTGAGGAGATTAAGCAGAATCTGGCAAAAACCGGATACTGGGAAGGAGAAATTGAAGTTCTTCGCAAAAATGGTGACACCTTTCCCGCTGAAGTGACTTTAACCATACTCAGGGGCGAAAGGATGACATCGGTCGGTTATGTCGGGGTTTTCAGCGATATAACAGCGCGAAAGCGGATGGAAACTCAGCTCAGTCACCTGACTACCCACGACTCTCTGACCAACCTTTATAACCGTCATGCCCTGGAAGACAATCTCCTCCGGGCGGTTGCCCTGGCCAGGCGAGGGGAAAGCAGTGTTTTATTGCTGGTCGGGATCGATAATTTTCACCTTGTTAATGAAGAACAAGGTTATGCTGCCGGTGATGAATACCTGCTCCAATTTGCTTCTTTTTTAAAAAAGAACATGCGCGATGCCGATATGATTGCCCGACTGGGGGGGGATGAATTCGCCATTCTGTTGGAAGGCAATTATAATGCAGATATTTTTAAGCTGGCTGATCGCCTCCGCTACAGGCTTGACGAAGAAACATTTCATTATAATTTGAGCATAACAGTAGGAATAATGGTGGTAGACGGTAATCTTGATGCCGATCAAATTATAACTGTAGCTGGAATAAGGCTTGATGAAGCTAAAGCACTGGGCAAAAACAGGGTTGTGATATTGGAAACAGATCTACCTGACGATGAAACTAAAACAGAGAGTTCAAAAATGCTTGGCCTGATCAAGAATGCGCTGAAGAATGATTATTTTCAGCTTCATTACCAACCTGTTGTAGATTTACAGAACAGGTCGATTGCGCATTTTGAATGTCTGGTTCGCTTGATTGATCAGGACAGCGGGGAACTGGTTTCTCCGGCAAGGTTCATTCCCCTGGCTGAAAAATTCGGGATTATGTCGCAAATTGATAGCTAGGTATTTAATAAAGCTGTCGCTGTTTTGCAGGAACATGAGCGAATTAAGTTATACATCAATCTATCCGGAGCCAGCCTTGGCGACGAACAACTGCTTGAAATGATTAAAAGGAAAATGCTGGATGTCAAATTTGACCCCGATCGTCTTGGCTTTGAAATTACTGAAACCTCCGCAGTTCGGGACTTGCTCGTGGCAGAGCGGTGGATCAAGCAGCTAAAAGATCTGTGTTGCAGTTTTGCGCTTGATGATTTCGGGATCGGTTTTTCGTCATTTTCGTATTTAAAACTACTTTCTGTCGATGCGATTAAGATTGATGGTATGTTTATCAAGAACCTCGAGCACGATGAAAATCAACAGGTTATAGTGCGGGCTATTAAGAATGTAGCAAATTCTATGGGCAAAAAGACTATCGCTGAATTTGTTGAAAATGAAACAGCGCTTAAAATTCTTCGCGAGATCGGGATTGATTACGGACAGGGCTATTACCTGGGCAAGCCGGCCCCGGTACCGGGGATGATCATAAAATAAGCCGGTGGAATTTAAGTTTTGTCAAGCCAGTAAAAGGTTCCTTAATTCGGCAACTGAGCCGGCAATTGCCGTAGGTTTTACAGCTTTCAGCTCCTGTATACTTCCATAACCGTAAGCTACTGCGATCGTATCAATTTGATGGGCCTGTGCCCCGATAACATCCTGTTCACGGTCTCCGACCATCACTGTTTCTTTTCGGTCGAGTCCCCCTGACAGCTTGCAAACGGCTTCTATCACCTCTGTTTTTGCAACCCTGCTTCCATCAAGGTTGCTGCCAATTACCAAAGTGAAATACTTAGCGATTGAGAAGTGATCCAGAACTTTTTCTGCAAATATGGTTGGTTTCGAGGTGGCCAGGAATATCCGGCGATGATCGCTCTGAAGCTGGCTGAGCAGTTCGGGAATTCCCTGGTACAGCTGGTTTTCAAAGATACCCTTTTCCCGGAAATATTCCCGGTAATACTCAACTGCCTGGTAGGCCTGATCACGGCTGAAACCATAGATCTTTTGGAAAGCCTCCTGCAGTGGCGGGCCAATCATTGCAGTTAAATCAGCCGGATTGGCTTCTATACCATACTTTTTTAAAGCATATCTGATTGATCTGGTTACTCCAAGAGCGGAATCGGTTAAAGTCCCGTCAAGATCGAATAATATATTGCGATATACAGGTTTATTCCGGGTCATTGATCTTCTCCTTGATCACAGCTGTTTATAGGCGTAAAATACATCTATATCTTACTACAATAGCCGCAAAACTGAAAGGAATCCCAATGCGCAATCAATCATCAAAGATGGGGCGGGACAGTATCGGCAGTCTGTTGGTTCATTTTTCTGTCCCTGCTACAGCCAGCATGCTGGTGATGGCTACTTATAACATTGTAGATACAATTTTTGTCGGCAGACTCGGTGTGGAAGCAATCGCCGCACTTTCTATCGCCTTCCCATTCCAGATGCTTCTGGGGGCAATTGGTATTGGCACCGGAGTTGGCGCTGCTTCATTAATATCCCGCTCCCTAGGTGCGGGAGAAGATGAGGTGGCGGAAAAAACATTAGGGCAGGTTGTAACCCTCGCGCTTATTTTCGGAACGATTATCGCTCTGATCGGTAAGTTTTATATGCAACCAATACTGATTATGTTCGGAGCAACCCCGGAAATTATCGGGCCGGCAAACGAATACATGAGCGTAATAACCAGTGGTTCGGTCATGTTTTTTTTAATCATGGGACTAAATAACGTGGTTCGTGGTGAAGGAAACCCGCGTTTTTCTATGAATGTGATGATCTCCACTGCAGTCATAAATATTATTCTTGATCCAATCTTCATATTTGGTTTAAATATGGGGGTCAGGGGGGCTGCGGTGGCGACAGTACTGGCTAAAATTGCCGGGGTTGCACTAATCTTTCATTATTACATCACCGGACGGGGTGAAATTAAATTTAAACTACCCTCTTTAAAACCTGAACTGGCTAATATTTTAAAGATCTACGCCATTGGCTTTCCGGCAATGATCATGCAGGCATCAACTAATGTTTCTCTTATTTTAGCAAACAACATTCTGGCCCAGTACGGTCATGTTCCGATCGCTACCTTAGGGTTAATTTTTCGTTTGATCATGTTTGCCCTGATGCCTGTTATCGGCGTGGCCCAGGGTTTGCTGCCGATTATCGGCTACAATTTTGGTGCAGGGCAGCTGTTACGAGTTAAAGAAGCAATTATTAAAGGCTTGCTGGTTAGTGTGGCGGTAGTTTCCTTTTTCGGGGTAATATATTTTGCCTGGCCTAAGCTATTTTTAAGCATATTTACCGGTGACCCGGAGCTGCTGGCTTTTGGCGAAGGGGCAATGCGGATCATGGTTGTAATGTTTCCGTTAATCGGACCACAAATGATTTTTACCACCTATTTTCAGGCTGCCGGCAGGAGCTTGCCTTCCCTGCTGTTATCAATTTTACGTGAGGTTTTAATTTTTATCCCACTGTTACTTATTCTTTCAGAAATAATTGGGCTTGACGGTGTCTGGTATTCCCGGCCGTTAAGTGACATACTTGCTTTCATAATAACCTATCTCCTAATCACCCGCGAGCTGAAGAAACAAAGTTTGGCTTTGTTTCCATTTAAATCTCCTTTGGAAAAAAGTTGACAGCCTGAAGGAATTTAGGCTTATCTGGAGAAACTTTTCTGGTAGGTAGCCGTCAATAATGGACAGTTGCTGATCTTGGGAGGAGATAACCTTTGATAAATGAATCTCTGATAGAAAAAGTTTTTGCGTCCGGGAGCAGAATTATTATAGAATATGTCGATGAAAAGGGAGCAATAAAAAATTGTGGAACAACTGTAGAAGATCTTGAAGGTCAGTACCTGGTTTTACAGACGCCGATTATAAATAACAGCCCGGTTACCTTCAGGGAGAGTCAGGAATTAACCTTGCGTCGGCTTGATGAGCAAACTGAAGAAGCCTTTGTTACTAATGTATTTGTCATTGATATCAGGCGGGAGAAAATTCCCCTCCTTGTGTGCAGCAAGCCGGAGAAAATTGATCGAACTTCTTTACGCCGTTTTGCCCGTTTTGATGTTGATCTGCCCCTGAATTTATCAACCGATAAAGGCGGTACTGTCCGGGATATTTCTTTAAGCGGCTGTTATGCCATTTTCCCTGCAGATAGCCCGGTTAGAGCAAAACAGGAATTACAGCTAAAGGTAACCATTCCCGGAGAAGCTGAACTTGATTTATTGGGCAAGATAATCAGGATCGATTTGTCAGGTCAGGATCAGCAAAAAGGCGCAGCCATTGAATTTGTTAATCTCAGCGACTCAGATCGGGAAACACTTTACAATTATATCTTTCAGCTTCAGCTAACTGCCGACAGCATCCTAAACATTAACCCGAAAAAGAAATAGTTTTCTTAACACCGCCAGGCTTCCTCAAAAATATGCAGATGTGAAGGGGACAGCACTTTAAAAGCTTCTACAGGTTCTTTCCCGGTTTCCTCCTTGCTATAGACTTTCGCTTTTTCTGTCAGTAAGGCAGATAGTTGCTCCATTTTTTGAGGGGGAAACTGACTTTGATGACAACCGATTGCTTCAAGTTTAACCGCCCAGTTATCTCCGGCAGCGATAAACGTGTTGGGATAAGCAGTATAGTAAAAAGCAATTAGCTCTACAGCGTGGGGAGTCAGCCCGTCCTGCAAATCGGCGGGACAAAAATTGGGCATATTCGCCAGAAAAGCTGCTTCTGCTGCGGCCAGACCGGTTCTGATATGATCAGTGTGCACCTCGTAAGGCAGCCAGGGATCACAGACCATTATGCCATCCGGTTTAACCTGGCGAATTACCCTGGTAATTTCACCACGGACCAGGTCGTAGGGAAGATCACCACCATCCGGGAAATCAAGCCAGAACAGCTCTTTTACCCCGAGCAAGTCAGAGCTATTCCTGGTCTCTTTTTTACGAATTTCACTTAGTTTATCAGCGGTCATGGTCGGGTCATAGGTACCGGCTGCTCCATCAGTTACGGTCAGAACAGATATTTCAGTTCCGGTCTGTCTGAGCCTGGCAATTGTAGCGCCGGCGCCTATTTCCATGTCATCAGGGTGCGGTTGGATACAGAGCAAGTTCTTTGTTTTTTGTAAGTCAGGCAGGGAGAAGAAGTCACATATAGCCGGTCTCAAGGGATCATCTCCTGAATTCATTATTGCCTATCATAACATTTCGATTCGCTTCATGCCAGATGTAGTTTTCCACATAATATTATAGATAGCAGTCAAGCAGGGATCGGGATGTAAGAGATAGAAGTAAAAAATGGATATATAAAGGTTGGGTTGAAGATCACTGATTACGGTTTAGGATAACTGGAAGGGAGGGAAATTGATTATGAAAAGATTAGTGGGAACAACTTTTTTTGTTGTGCTGGCTAGTTTGCTGTTGTTGCTGCCTGGCTGCGGCGTTCCGGCTCAGATTGGCGAAGAATTTGAAAAACCGGAGCCCGATCAGGTGGTCCAGCAGTTTATTGACGCTCTGACGACCCTGGATCTTGACAGGGCTAAAAGTTTTGTTTCTGATAGTTATGCTTCTCAGTTCGATAGTGAATATGAAGAATTAAAGGAAGTAATTGAAGAAGGTGGCTATGAGGCCGATGCAATTCAGAATATGCTTGTTGCGATATATAATAACACCGATTTTCAGATCACCGGTTATGAAGTAGATGGCTCAACTGCCAGGGTGATGATGGATAACCAGGTGCCGGATATGGAGCAATTAGGCGATTTACTGATTGGACGGCTCTTCGAATTGATGGTTAATGAAGAAATTGATCTTGATAATTTTACTGAAGAGGAAGAGTTGCAATTCTTCGTTGAAATTTTTTCTGAAGTAATAGCGGAAGTTGAAAAAGTCGCCATGCAGTCAGAAATTCCGATGGTTGAGGAAGAGGGGCAGTGGAAGATTGATGGTTCGGTAATTGAGAATATGATTTCCGATCTGGAATTTTAATCAAAAGTTAATATAACTAACTAATTTTTTAGGGGCTTGCTGCCTAAGGACAGCAAGCCCCTAAAAATAATATCCGGCCAGTTTTTCTTAATTGAATAACTCTGCGGGCGGCTGATGGGGAATACGGGCAATTTCCCGGTCGCCATAATTAAATACTGCTTCATTCCCCTCTGTAATCTCACCGATTTCTGCTACATCGGCCCCAAAAGAACGGGTTGCCTTGACTACGCTGGCGACATTTTCCGGGGCTACCTGGAAGAGCATCCTTGCCTGGGTTTCACAGATAAGAATTTCCTCCGGAGTAAGGCCTGGTTTTTTTGTCGGTGCCAGGGATAGATCAACACGGGCTCCCAGACCGCCGAAACGAACCGATTCGCTTACAGCTGCTCCAATACCTGCAGCTCCAAGATCGGAGCAGGCATTGATTTTACCGGTTTCGATCGCAGCAAGAGCTGAATCCATGGTTACCTTTTCTTCGGCAAACAGGGCGACAGCAGGTCGCATAACATCGACCAGTCCAGCCCGGTAAAGGGTATCGTTACCGTCGTTGTCAGTTTCACCGATTATAATTAGCCGATCACCTGCCTGCTTGGCTGGTTTGGTCAGAGGTTTGTCAATGACCAGGCGACCAATTACTGCTGCAACTACGGCCGGTACAATATCACTAAATGAAGTTGAGAGGCCTCCGCCAACTACAAATACCCCCATGGTTTCACACATATCCCGGATTCCTTTGACAATCAGGTTGACCCTTTCACCACTAGTCATAATCTGACATTCGCCGCAGTCGCATTTACCTTTAAAACCGCAGGCTCCAACAATTACTTCTTCATCAAGGGGCCTTGTGCCTATAAAGTCAAGCAGAAAGAGTGGGCGTCCGCCCATCGCCACTACATCACGCATTGCTCCGCCAGCTCCAGTGGCCGCGCTGTCGTAGGGGCGCGGTACGCAGGGAGAACAATGACTTTCCATTTTAGCAACCATCAACCCATTGTCACCGGGCATTTTAAAAACAGCGGCGTCGTCGTTAGCTTCCGGACCGATAAGCAAGCTTCCGGCAGAAATTTTTTCTACGGCATCGTTGAGCTGTTTAAAAATACCAAAATCTATCGCCCTGTCGATATTATGATGCAGATGGATAAACAGGCCATGCATAAGAGCTTTTTCAATTCTGTTCATTACCATGCCTCCCAAAACCTTAATGGATCACTTCTACATTAATATATGCCATGACAGGGCGATTTTCCTGCTTTAGTCCGGGCACCTGCAGTTCATCTGATAAATGTAATAAAAAATATGATAAACTGAAGCTGTCAAGTGACCGGGGGAGGGCTTTGATCAGTGAAAACAGAGATTATTAATGCTGTGACAACTAACCGCACCTATTTAATCAGTTTGATAAGTGAGATGGTTCGCTTCGCCAGCTATTCCGGGGAAGTGGAAGAGATCCAGCGCTACCTGCAAATGAAGATGGATGAGCTTGGGCTGGCTACTGAACTGGTTAAGGTTGATCCGGTAAAACTCGATAAATACAAAGGGTTTAGCTATGACGGTTACCCCTATGAACGCCGCTATTCTTTGCTGGGCCGCCAGCGTGGTAATGGTTCAGCAGCGCGGGGCAATCGGGGCGGGCGCTCCCTAATCCTGAACGGGCATATTGATATAGTTCCTCCCGGGGATCTGGCACGTTGGGATAATCAACCATTGAGCGGCCACTATGAAGCGGGAAAAATTTTCGGTCGGGGAGCTCTTGATATGAAGGCGGGGCTGGCTGCAGCTATAACTGCGGTGAAGGTGTTTCGCGATTTGGGGCTGCAAAACCGGGGTGATATCACTATTGCTTCGGTCTGTGGGGAAGAGACCGGCGGATGTGGGGCATTCGCCTTGATTGAACATGGATTACAAGCTGACGGTTGCATTATCCTGGAGCCGACAAAAAAGAATATCTGTCACATTCAATCGGGCTGTCACACCTTCAAATTGACTCTGAAAGGATTTTCAATCCATGCCTGTATGGCTTACAAAGGTGTTAATGTCATTGACAAGTTTATCCTTATCTATGAGGCCTTGAAAGATCTGGATATCAAGCGCCATCAACGTTATGCCGCCGACGCTTCCGGGCAGGTTAAACATTATGAGAATCCGGAAAATGTTGCTCCACTGAATGTTGGGTTGCTGCAAGCAGGAGAATGGCCGTCAAGTGTGCCGGATTGCCTTGAAGCGCATGGGAGGGCGGGCATTTTTCCGGGGGAAACGGTGGAAGATATGCATCGTGAATTCGAGGAAACAGTATACTCAGCTGCCCGGCAAGACCCCTGGCTGGCTGATCATTTGCCTGGGATTGAATGGTATGAAGGGCTTTTTGAGCCGGCTGTTCTTAAAGATGATCATGATTTAATTCAGGTTTTGTCGGACAGTCATTCCAATATGTCCGGGATGGCTCCCCGTCTGGAAGCGGTGACTTACGGTTCTGATATGCGGATTTTTGCCTTATATGGTGGGATACCCACGATACTTTACGGTCCCGGCGATGTTAGCCTGGCTCATACAGTAAACGAATACATTGAAGTTAATGAGGTTATGGATGTGGTTTGTTCTTTGGTGCAAATGTTAATTAACTGGTGCGGTACTGTTTAAACAGGCTGTGCCTGATCGGGGATTTTGATAACTTGCGGGGGTGATTTGGTGGAACTGCACGGCGCAGCAAGAGTAATGGAAGATATAGGTGTAATGCTGGAATTGAAAGGGGAAAACCCCTTTAAAAGCAGGGCCTATTACAGCGCTGCCCGGATTATCGATGTTATGGGCGAAGAAGAGTTGGAACGCCTGGTGCGTGAAGATAAGCTGAAAGAGGTTAAGGGCATTGGTGCAGCGTTGAATGAAAAGCTGACAGAACTAGTGCAAACCGGCAGTCTGCCTTATTATGAAGAGCTTAAAAACTCTATCCCGGAAGGCCTATTTGATATACTGAAAGTTCCCGGCCTGGGGCCTCGAAAAGTCTCTGTTTTATATGATACGCTTGGTATCACATCTCTGGTTGAACTGGAGTATGCCTGCAGGGAAAACCGTCTGGTAAATTTAAAGGGTTTTGGGTCAAAAAGCCAACAAAATATTCTTGAGGGAATTGAATTTATAAGGCGCCATCAGGGGCGCCATTATTACAGTGAAGCACGCCAACTGGCTGAACGTCTGGTAACTAGGTTACAGGACTCTCCGGCAATTTTTCAAATCAGCTTCGCTGGCAGTATCAGGCGCTGCCGGGAAATTGTTAAAGATATTGACCTGGTTGTTGCCTCAGACCAACCTGCTGATGTGAGGGAGTATTTTACGAATCTGCCTGAGGTGGAAGAGGTAATTGCCAGGGGGGATACAAAAGTATCTGTGCAGTTAAAAGAAGGGATTAACGCCGATTTGCGCGTGGTTAAACCGGAACAGTTTCCCTATGCGCTGCATCATTTTACCGGTAGTAAGGAACATAATACTGCTCTCCGCTCACGGGCAAAATCTCTCGGACTGAAAATGAACGAATACGGACTTTTCCGTGATGATAAATTGGTACCATGCGGCAATGAGGAGGAGCTGTTTGCCGCTCTGGGTTTGTCATTTATTCCCCCTGAGCTGCGGGAAAATAATGGAGAAATTGAAGCGGCCGAACATGATTTGCTGCCTTCCCTGATTGAAGAGGCCGATATTAGCGGGATATTCCATGTGCATTCAACCTACAGTGACGGCTCCGACTCCCTGGAAGATCTGGTGCGTGCTTGTCTTGCAGCAGGTTATGATTACTTAGGAATTAGTGATCACAGCCAGTCAGCTTTTTATGCCGGAGGTTTAAAAGAAGATGATTTAAAGCGTCAGAGAGAAGAGATTTTTATCTTGCGCGATAAGTATCCCGGACTGTCAATTTTTTGCGGCATTGAGTCCGACATCAGGGCCGATGGATCGCTCGATTATCCAGACCAGGTTCTTGAACAGCTCGATTTTGTGATTGCCTCGGTGCATTCTGGCTTAAAAATGGAACGATCTAAAATGAACGAAAGAGTCAAACGAGCCCTGGAAAATCCCCTGGTTACAATCCTGGGGCATCCGACCAACCGGCTTTTACTGGGCCGCGATGCTTCCCAGCTTGACCTGGAAATTGTTTTTGAAGTAGCAAAAAAAAATGGAGTTATCCTGGAACTGAACGCTAACCCGGCTCGTCTCGATCTTGACTGGCGTTATTTGAAAAAAGCTCGTGAAATGGGCCTGAGAATTTCTATCAATCCCGATGCTCACCAAGTTGAAGGTTTTGCCGACACAGCCTTTGGTGTGGCTATTGCGCGCAAGGGCTGGTTGGAAAAGAAAGATGTTTTTAACAGTATGAACCGGGTCGATATGGAGAATTACCTGCTTAAACGCCGCGGGACGGCTTCCGGAGGTTAGCCGCAGGTTTGCTTTTTACTTGCAGCCATAATAAGATTAAGATCGGGTAACTAGTCTTGTCAGCCTCTACTCTAGATCGATTAATCCGGATTGGGGTTTACGTAAATTTGGATTGGACGGAAGATTGGAAGGAGATCCATGGAGTTAATCCTGAGCATTGTAATTGGAATAAGTTTAAGCGCAACCAGCGGGTTCAGGATATTTGTGCCACTTCTCTTTTTAAGCGGCGCTTCGCTGGCCGGCTGGGTGGAACTTACACCAACATTTGACTGGATCAGCTCTTACCCTGCATTTTATGCTTTTCTTATTGCTACAATCCTGGAAGCTGCCGCCTATTTAATTCCTTATATTGACAATCTGCTTAACGCTATTGCAACTCCGGTCAGTGTTGTTGCCGGTGTGATTATAACAGCCTCAGTAATTATTGATCTTCATCCGATGCTTGCCTGGACCCTGGCTGTGATTGCCGGCGGAGGGGCGGCATTGGGCGGCAGTGTTGTTAGTGGGACAGTTCACGCCGGCTCAACCGCTGTTACAGGAGGGGTGGCAAACCCGGTCTTGTCATTTATTGAAAGTGTAACAGCGGCGATAATCTCATTTTTAACAGTCCTTGCACCTGTCTTTGCTTTGCTGGTTTTAATATTGATCATAACCATAGTGATTAGAAAAGCAGAGGTATATCAAAACCACAGGAGCAAACTGAACTGTTAGATTCTTTCCGGTAAATCTTTTGTTCGCCAATAAAATGCAGGTAATAATCTTATCAGCTAAAGAGAGGTTACAGGCTTGAACAAAAAATACGAGAAAGATCGAAAAGATCTATACTACGGCGAAAGCGTCAGGGAACTAATGGAAAAATTACCTGACCCTATTTTTGTTACCGATGCAGAAGGAAATGTGTTGCTCTCTAACTCTGCTGCGGCCTATTCCCTGGATCTTGCCCTGGGAACAATGCTACAGTCCAATGTAAATCATCTTGTTTCCAAAGGTTATTACAGTGTAACAAATGTAACTGAAACGGTAAAACAGAAAAAAACGGTCAGCGGCATAATTAAAACCAAACTTGGGGTAGAATATCTCTCCACAAGCACTCCGGTATTTGATAAAGAAGGTAATGTCAAGTTGGTAATAACCTACGGACGCATTGTAGATGCTAACGATGCAAATAATAAAGATAAGCACAATGTTTTAGATGAGCAGCGTAAAAGAGAAATTGATTATTTGCGTAGTTACGTATTTGATCAGGATCTGGTGATTGCAGAAAGCCGCAACATGCAAAAAGTATTGCTAACCGCACATGCGGTGGCCCAGACAGACAGCACTGTAGTTTTGTATGGTGAAACCGGAACAGGTAAAGATGTCTTGGCTAAATATATTCACAAACAAAGCAAGCGTACCGGTGAAGCGTTTATCGCTACTAACTGTGCCACTCTTAACGAGAACCTGGTTGAGTCGGAACTATTTGGATATGACAAAGGTGCTTTTACCGGCGCGCTCAGCGAGGGTAAAATTGGGCTTTTCGCTGCCGCACATCGGGGCACATTATTTCTTGATGAAATTGCCGAACTTCCCTTTCCCTTACAGGCTAAACTGTTAAGGGTTCTTGAAACCGGAGCAATCAGAAGAATTGGCAGCAATGTGGAGGAAAAAAGTGACTTCCGGTTAATTGCTGCTACACACAAAGACTTAAAAAAAATGGTTGATGAAGGAACCTTCAG